>PWZC01000296.1 GCA_003567615.1 Gemmatimonadota bacterium
CCCGACAGCGTGGCCGACGTCCTGGATACCATCGCATCCGTGGAGCGGGAAGAAGCGTAGGCGGTGGCAGAGCGACGGGACCTGGGCCTTTGACCTGTCGAGATGGTCTGAATCGGATCACGGAGAGGCGCCATGGGGGAGTCCGGGTCACAGAGGCAGGTAATCGTCCCCTGCGGAGGTGGCCACCGGGTGCGGCTGGGCAGGGGTCTCAACTTCTGGCGGATCCCCAGGTGCCCTCGCTGTAGGCGCGCCGTGGATCCCACTCGGATGAGACGGGTCGTGGCCGGTGCGTGGGGGCTGATCCGTCCCGCCTCCGACCGTTGGGGTCCGCGCCTGGCTTGGTGGACGGCGGTGGGGGCCACCGGCATGGTGGTCATAGCCGCCCTCCTTCTCTGGAGTCTGGGAGACCGTTGGTGGCCTGCCACCGTTCTTCTCTTCGGACCCCGGTGGATCCTGGCCCTTCCCCTGGGCATCGCGGTGATCCTTGCCGTTGCCCATGATCGCGCAGTTCTCCCGATTCTGGGGGTCACAGCCCTGATCCTGGCAGGCCCCGTCATCGAATTCCGCACCGGCTGGCGCGCCCTGCATGCCCGGCCGGACCCGAGTCGAGACCTCACCGTGGTGAGCTACAACGTGGGAGGAGGACGGCACCTCTCCACCTCAGCCTTTGGGATGGTGGAACGTTGGGACGCCGACCTACTCCTCTTCCAGGAATGTGGAGGGGTGCTGAGGGAAGAGATCCTGGCCCGGGCCGCCCCTCCGCTCGATCGGGAGGAGGAGGGGACAGACGTCCTCGCGGCGCTCGGGATGGCTCGGCAGCCCGGCTGGTACGCCGATCATCGGCCAGGCACCGGGCTCTGTATCCTGAGCCGTTTACCCATCCTCACGGTAGAGGACATGGAGCGGGAGCATCTGGTGGCAGCCGGTGGATCCGGGCAGGTCAGCACCTGGCACCTCGATGCCGGCGGGCGCGAGATTCGGGCGACGGGCGTCCACTTGGAGACGCCCCGCGGCGGCTTCGAACGGTTACTGACCGGCGACTGGCTGGCCTCGACTCCCCTCATCAGCCAGCGATCCACCCTTCGGACCATCGAGCACCGCCAGGCCCGAAGCTGGCTCGACCTCCACGCCAGCTCTCCCCGGATCATCGCCGGGGATTTCAACACGCCGCCTGAGAGTCGGGCTTTTCGCGCCTACTGGAAGGGATGGACGAATGCTTGGGGTCACGCCGGTCGTGGATACGGTGGCACCCGGCTCAACGGCTGGATTCGTCCGCGCATCGACCATATCCTGGTCGATGCGCGATGGCAGGTGGTCTCCGCCCGCGTCGGCGAGGACCTGGGCTCAGATCACCTGCCGGTGGTGGCAACAGTCCGGCTCCGGTGATCATCAACGCCCTCGGCCTTCGCCGAGGAGTCACTTGGGCCCCCTGTGCCGCCCCTGAATTCAACCTTTCACCGATCCGAAGGACGAGGCGGTCCCTCATGGTCCATCTTCGCTCAGCTCCCTTGTTCGCCACCGGCGTGATGTTGGCCCTTCTCACCGCTCCCGGGCAGACGGAAGCCCAGGACCGCTGGGCCACTCCCGGACCCTGGACCTTCCTGACAGAGGCCGGCGAGGTCCAGCTGGTCACGGTGGTGGAGGAGCTCGAAGATCCGTGGTCCATGGCCTTTCTCCCGGATCATCCCGGTGACTTCCTTCTGACGGAGAAGCCGGGTAGGCTGCGGCGGGTTCGGGGAGGGTTGCTGGACGCCGAGCCCATTCCGGGAACACCTGAGGTCCGCTACGGAGGGCAGGGCGGACTTCTGGAAGTTGCCCTGCACCCCGACTTCCTGGAGAACAGGATCCTCTACCTCAGCTACTCCAAGCTGCACGAGGACGGGGTTCAGGGCACCACGGCCCTGGCCCGCGGGCGTTTCGACGGTGAGCGCATCCACGATCTGGAAGACATCTTCGTGGCCGAAGCGTGGAGCCAGGCCGGAAGCCACTTCGGCGGGAAGATCGCCTTCGACGGCGCCGGCCACCTCTTCCTCAGCATCGGGGACCGCGGCGCCAATCCACTGGGTGGGCCTCGGAGTGAACATGCCGCCCAGGACCTCTCGAACCACCAGGGAACCATCGTGCGTCTCCACGACGACGGGCGTGTACCCGACGACAATCCCTTCGTGGACCACCCCCATCACACCGACGCACTTCCCGAGATCTGGAGTTGGGGGCATCGGAACCCCCAGGGCCTGGCCCATGATCCGGCCACGGGACGCCTCTGGTCCACCGAGCACGGCCCGCAGGGTGGAGACGAGTTGAACCTCATCGAACCCGGCCGGAACTACGGCTGGCCCGTAATCGGGTACGGCGTCCAGTACGGCGGGACCCCGATCCACGAGGGCACCCACCGGGAGGGGATGGAGCAGCCGGTGCAGTTCTGGACCCCGTCCATCGCCACGTCGGGCCTGCACATCTACACCGGGGACCGATTCCCGGATTGGCGTGGTCACCTCCTGGCCGGAGGGCTGGACGGGCAGCAGGTCGCCCGGCTCCCCATCGTGGAGAACGACGATGGTAGCATCCAGGTGGGACGCATGGAGCGCCCGGCGCTCTTCCCCGGGTTCGGGCGGATCCGGGACATCCGGGAGGGACCGGACGGGTACATCTATCTTGTGCTGGACGATCGCAGGCGGGGTCGCCTCACACCCATCGTCCGGGTCGAGCCCAGGTAGGCAAGCGGCGGTCCCGGGCCGTCAACGCCTCCGGTTGCGGTGTGCCCTCAGGCCGTCCACGCTGAAGCGGCCGGCGCCGGAGAAGAAGTACCACGCCGCCAGGGGCGTGTAGATCATGAGCATGTGGCGCGGCAGGAGGTTGCCGGCGTCCAGCCACGCCAGGGTGATGCTGAGGAAGATCAGGAAGGCCCCTCCGGCACTCACCCGGTTCCAGA
>PWZC01000126.1 GCA_003567615.1 Gemmatimonadota bacterium
CCACCTCCATCTTCCAGGATCCCGGCGATGCGGCCCGATATGTGGCCCGGGAGATCGCCGATCTCATCCGGGCCCGCAGGATGGAGGACCGGGGGACCGTCCTGGGCCTGGCCACCGGCTCCACCCCCGTCTCGGTCTACGAAGAGCTGGTTCGCCTGCATCGTGAGGAGAGGCTCAGCTTCCGGGGCGTGACCACCTTCAACCTGGACGAGTACTTCCCCATGGACCCGGAGGCGCTCCAGAGCTACCGGCGCTTCATGCGGGAGCATCTCTTCGATCACGTCGACCTGGAGCCGGATCGGACCCACATTCCCGACGGTACCCTGGCTCCGGCGGACATACCGGCCCACTGCCGGGCCTACGAAGAGGCGATCCGGGCCGCCGGAGGAATCGATATCCAGTTGCTGGGCATCGGTCGGACCGGGCATGTGGGGTTCAACGAGCCGGGATCCTCCCCCGAGTCGCGGACCCGGCTCATCTGGCTCGACCGACTCACCCGCCTCGACGCCGCCTCGGACTTCTTCGGCCAGGCCCACGTCCCGACCCGGGCCATCACCATGGGGGTTGGCCCCATCCTGGAGGCGCGCCGCATCCTGCTCATGGCCTGGGGCGAGGGGAAGGCGCCCATCATCGCTCGCTGCATCGAGGACCCTCCCAGCCCAGCCGTACCCGCCACCTTTCTCCAGCGTCACCCCGGTGCTGAAGCCATCCTGGATCGGGCCGCAGCCTCCGGCCTTACCCGGATCGCCGCCCCGTGGCTGGTGGACGAGGTGGAGTGGGTCCCTGCCCTGGTGCGCCAGGCCGTCATCTGGCTGGCTCGACGAACGGGAAAAGCCATTCTCAAGCTTACCGACGAGGACTACAACGGAAACGGTCTTCAGTCGCTGGTGGCCCGCCGTGGGCCGGCGTATCGCATCAATCTGGAAACCTTCCGGGCCATGCAGGTCACCATCACGGGGTGGCCGGCTGGACGGCCCATGGGGCGAGGGCGTGCCCGGGACGTGGTTCGGGCCGACGACCGAGCGGACCCGAAGCGCGTCCTGGTCTTCTCACCCCATCCCGACGACGATGTCATCTCCATGGGCGGAACGTTGATTCGCCTCGCCGAGCAGGGGCACGAGGTACACGTGGCCTATCAGGTCTCCGGAAGCATTGCCGTCTTCGACGACGACGCCCTGCGCTTCGTGGATTTTGCCGTGGAGTTCAATCGGCACTTCGGACTTGCCGATGACGAGGTACGGGAGGTCCAGGCCAGCGTGCGCGGCGCACTGGCCAGTCGCGGCGACGGGGAGGTGGACAGCACCGAGGTTCAGCGCCTCAAGGCCCTGATCCGCCGAGGGGAGGCCACGGCCGCCGCCCGTTCCTGCGGAATCCCCGGAACCCGGCTCCACTTCCTGGACATGCCCTTCTACGAGACCGGCCGGGTCCGGAAACGCCCGCTGGGAGACGAGGACATCTCCATCCTGGTCCGACTCCTTCGGGAAATCCGGCCCCATCAGATCTACGCTGCCGGAGATCTGTCGGACCCCCATGGCACCCATCGGGTGTGCCTGGCCGCCGTTCAGGAGGCGTGTCGCCAGGTTCAGGGTGAGGATTGGTTCACCAGGACGGAGTGCTGGCTCTATCGTGGAGCCTGGCAGGAGTGGGAACCGGAGCGAATCGACATGGCCGTCCCCCTGAGCCCGGGCGAACTCCAACGAAAGCGCGCCGCCATCTTCAAACACGAATCGCAGAAGGACCGAGCCCTCTTCCCCGGCATCGACGATCGGGAATTCTGGCAGCGGGCCGAAGAGCGGAATCGCGCCACCGCCCGCCTCTATGACCAGTTGGGATTTGCCGAATACGAGGCCATGGAGGGCTTCGTCCGGTGGCATCCCTCGGACATGTGATGGGCACCGGGGCGCGCGCGCCCCGGGCTCAGAACTCCCGGTCGTCCGGGAGCACCAGGGCCGGATGGATCCGGTCGTAGCGGATCACCCGGCGCTGGGAGACTTCACCTGCGTAGATGTTGCCCTCCCGATCCACCGCCACCCCCTCCGGACCGGTGAAGCTCATCACCCCCTGGCCGGGAGAATTCCAACTCTCCGGGATGAAGTGGAAGACCCACCCGGTACGGGCATCGCCCACCCGAATGCCCCGCTCCCACCCGGCATTCCGCTGCCCCGTGTAGTCGTTGGGCGCGGGCCCGGACTCGGAGTCGGCCACGTAGATCAGGTCGTTCTGATCGATGTAGATCCCGCTGGGACGCCCGAACTGGGTCCAGAAGGCGATGAAGTTGCCCTCCTGGTCCAGGATCTGGATGCGGTTGTTGTACCGGTCGGCCACGAAGAGCCGCCCCTGGGAGTCCATGGCGATGTGGTGCGGCTCCAGGAACTGTCCCGGTCCGTACCCTGTCTCACCGAAGGACCCCAGGTAACTCCCATCGGGCGCATAGCGGCGGATCTGGTTCGGCTCCTGGGGACCGTGACCCTCAGCCAGGAAGATGGTCCCGTCGTCGGCCACCACCACATCATTGGGCCGGGTCAGCCGGTCCGGTCCGTCACCCGGCTCCCCGGGGGTCCCGATGGTCAGGAGCAGCTCTCCTTCCGCGGTGAACTTGAACACGGCATTTCCCAACCCAGCCTCGGTCGCCCCGGCTACATTCCCGTCGATGACCCACACGTGCCCCTCCCCATCCAGATAGATCTGGTGCGGCCACGCGAACATCCCGGCGCCGAAGCTCCGGACCACGTTCCCATCCGGGTCCATGAGAAGGATGGGATCCACATCCGAGTCCACGCACGTATTCTGACCACATCGTTCGGCGATCCAGATGTTTCCGTCCGGCGATGGATACAGCGCACTCACCGCCCCCCAACTCCGACCGTCGGGCAGGTTCCCCCACTCGTAGTTGGGGCGATAGGGGTTGGTGGGGGTCTGGGC
>PWZC01000201.1 GCA_003567615.1 Gemmatimonadota bacterium
CCCTCAGCCGTCGTCCGCCACCGCCCCCGGGGCGTCCTTCACGTAGTGGTCGAACCATTCCAGCCACCGGGCCCACATGTCCAGGTTGTTCTCGATGGCCCGGGGAGTATGGGACTCGAAGGGGTAGGTGTAGAGCACCGCGTCCTTCCCCAGATTCGTGAGGGCGTGGATGAGCCGGTCGGACTGCATGGGCCAGGTGCCCGTGTTGTTGTCATCGCCCCCGTGGTAGAGGAGAAGGGGCGTTTCGATCTGGTGCGCGAAGAAGAAGGGCGACATGGCCACGTACGTGTGCGGGGCCTCCCACAGGGTCCTTCGTTCCGCCTGGAAGCCCGCCGGGGTGAGGCTCCGGTTGTACGCCCCGTGGCCGGCGATGCCCGCCCGGAAATAGGGGGTGTGGGCCAGGATGTTCACGGTGGCGAAGGCTCCGTAGGAGTGCCCGCCATGCCCGATCCGATCGATGTCCACCACGCCCAGTTCATCTGTGGCGCGGATGGCCGCATACATGGCGTCACTCAGATTCGCGATGTAGGTGTCGTTGTAGTTCTCACCGACGATGGGAATGTCCGGATGGACCACGGCGTACCCCTGACTGAGCCAGATGTCGGACCAGCGCAGCCAGGTGACATGGTGGAAGGCATTGTGGTTTCGGGCCCGGATGGCAGCTCGTTCATACCCCTCGGCGGTGGTGTATTCCCGGGGGTAGGTCCAGAAGATGGCGGGAACCCGGGTTCCTTCCTGGTAATCGGGGGGCAGCGACACCCGCGCCTGTACCTCCAGCCCGTCCCGCCGGGTGAAGGAGAAGTCGATTCGCCGGGCGGCGGTGAGCTCGGGGAAGGGGTCTTCATTCCGCGTCAGGTTCTCGACCCAGCGCCCTTCTTCCCAGAGCCAACTGTCGGGGAAGCGGGTGGCGGACTCGCGGCTCGCCGTCATGCGCCGGAGGTCGGGGTCCAGGGGCACCAGGGGCTGATCGAAGGAATCCCTGGACCCCTCGAAGATCCGCTGGGTGGCTCCGTCCGCCAGCGTCACCGCGTCCACGAAGGGGGTGGGGCGGAAGTCGGCCTGGAAGCCGGGACCCTGCAGGTAGACCCGGGATCCGTCGGTAGAGACCAGCGCGTAGGGGAGTCCGTTGGCGGTCCGCCCGGTGAGGAGCGTACCCCGGAGTTCCAGGGGGTCGTCCTGGGGGGCCGGCTCCAGGAGCGTAACGGGCTCCGGCTCCGCCGTGGTGAGGTCGAAGTGGACGAGGCCCCGCCGACTCCCCTCGCCCACCTCGACCAGGAGGTGGGACCCGGTGAGATCGTAGTGGGCGCCTCGGATGGGGTCGTCCGTGGCGGCCACTTCCCTGGCACCATCCAGGTCGAAGGGGGGCTCGGCGAGCATGATCCGCTCTCCGTCCGACCGATCCACGAAGTGGAGGCCGGCTCCGTCCGGTCGCCACCGGAAGTCACTCCGCTCCTCACTGTCGTTGCCACCGCCTCCCTCCTGAAGCGGCCGCTCCACCAGCGTTGCCACCTCTTCTCCGGTGGTCCGGTCCAGGATCAGGGTGCGGTGTGGGAATCCGCGCCAGCTCACGAGGAAGGAGAAGGGGCGCTCCACCACGGTCGCGAGGATGTAGCGGCCGTCGGGGCTGAGGGAGATGCTCTCGAACATGGCCGGGTCCCCGATGCGGCGGACGCCGTCGGAACCGAACTCCGCCAACTGGCTGGTGGTGAAATGCTCGAAGAGCGTCTCGTCGTGGGTGTCCTGGAGCAGATAGGGGAAGGTCCGGGTCTGGACGGGCTCGTCTCGGGTGCGGCGGATGAGGGGGGCATCGGGAACGACGGGTCGGTCCGGCTCGGCGCCCCTACCCTCCGGGACCAGGAGGGTCAGGACGGATCCCTCAGGCGTCCACTGCACCATCCGGGAGGGGACGCTGCCCTGCCCCCCCGAGGCGGTGGCCAGTGTGGCCAGCACCCGCCCCGGGCCGGCGGGACCTACCGATTCGCCGTCCGTGGTGGCCGTCCAGAGCTCGGTCCCGTCGCGGAGGTGGGCCAGGAAGGCAATCCGGTCACCGTCCGGCGACCACATGAAGTCGCCGGCGAAGGCTCCTTCGGGGAGTTCCACATCGGTGGTGCCCCGGTCGTCCAGGGAGAACAACCGGAAGCCGTGGATTCCCCACGTGTCCAGGTGCCAGAGCCGGTCGGTCCGGGGTCGGAGCTCCAGCTCGGCCAGCCGTAGGGTCCGCTCACCCATCCGCTCCAGGGTGGACAGTTCGGTGGAGAGGGGAATGAGGAAGTGGGTTCCGTCGGGAGACGGATGGTCCAGGGTGGCGAAGTTCGTGTCCCGCTGGAAGAAGTCCTGAACCGCCGCCGGCGGAAGGGCATAACCGTCGGCAGGCTGGAATCGCTCCGGGGTCTGGGCCATGGCCGGGTCCACCAGCCAGAGGAGGACCACGGGGAGCCAGGCGAAGGCACGAAAAGCGACGGAGACGGACGACGTTCGGACGGGCATGGACGGACTCGGCGCTGGGAGGGGCGCTTGGGGGGCGGATCGGCGGAACCCACCCCCTGGCATCGAAGGCTCTGTCCACCTTCGCCGGCATGGCGGCGGTAGGCAAGGTCCGTGCGCCTGCCAGGCCGGTGACGGGAGGGATCCGGGAACCTCCCCCCGGGCCCGAGGATGCGCGGAGGCATCGTGTCATGTACCTTCTTCCCGCTTTCCCACGTCCATGATATCGGGACTCCGCCCGGCGGGATCCCGGGAACCCAGCAAGGCGACAGGAGATTCCATGCGAAAGGCCAGTGCACTCGTGGCCCTTCTGGCGATCCTCCTCGTCCCGACGGCGTGCGCGTCGGGGGGAGGTCCCCAGAAGGAGGTCATCAATCCCGCAGGGGGAGAGGTCACCACCCCCTTCGCCCCCATCGTCCGCACGGGGAATCTGTACTTCCTCTCGGGCGTCATCGGCCGGAGCGCCACCGGGGATATCGGTGAGGCCACCCGGCAGGCGCTGGAGAGCATCCAGCAGCGCCTCCAAGCGGTGGATCTGACCCTGGACGACATGGTCAAGTGCACCGTCTTCCTCATCGACATGGATGACTACCAGGAGATGAACAGGGTCTACGCCGAGTATTTCCCGTCGAACCCCCCGGCCCGCTCCGCCGTGGCGGTCCGGGCCCTCCCGGCCGCTGCGCAGGTGGAGATCGAGTGCATCGGTGCGGGACGCTGAGCCACAGGAGGCTGTGCGCGAGGCAGGTGCACTGAAGCGGAATCGTCGAATCGGAACCGGGTGAGGTGAGGCTGTGAGTGACGAGCGATCAACCGAGGGAAGTGGGATGGACCGCCGGCGCTTCCTGAGGGCATCAGGAGTCGGTGCCGGGGCCCTGGCGCTCATGGGGAGCGGGGCCCTGAGTGGATGCCGGGCCGTGGCGGGACCGGCGTCGGCCACGGCACCGGCGGTTCTGGGGGGTGGCGACGACGTGGTGGTGGTGGGGGCCGGCGCCTTCGGGGTGTGGACAGCCCTCCACCTTCAGCAGATGGGCGCTCGGGTCACGCTGGTGGACATGTGGGGGCCGGGCAACTCCCGCTCCACCTCCGGCGACGAGACCCGCGGGATCCGGAGTTCTTACGGAGGTCGGGAGCTCTGGACGGACTGGGCCTACCGCTCCATGGACGCCTGGAGGGAGTTCGATGCGGAGTGGTCACCCCGGATGGGCGACCCGCTCTACTACACCACCGGCGATCTCATCTTCCGGGACACGGCGGAGGGTATGATCACCGAGGTCCGCGAGACGTGGGACCTGGTCGGGGTGCCCTACGAGGTTCTCTCTCCCGATGAGGTCCGGGCTCGCTGGCCCCAGATCCACATTGACGGGATCGAGGTGGCCCTCTACGAACCGGGCGCCGGGGTGGTCCGCTCTCGGGAGGCGTGTCGCCGGGTGGCAAGCATCTTCCAGCAGCGGGGGGGCACGCTGCGCATGGCCCGGGCCGAGTTGGGGAGCAGTGCCGGGGGGCGCCTGGGCGCCCTGACGCTGAACGGCGAGCGCGACGCCCTGTCGGCGGATCGGTTCGTCTTTGCCCTGGGTCCCTGGTTTCCCAAGGCGTTCCCCGGGATCATGGCGGACCGGATGCGGATCACCACCATGGGACACGTCTTCTACATGGGGACGCCGCCGGGGGACTACCGGTTCGACTATCCGAACATGCCGTCGTGGAATTTCCCCGGCGTCACGGGATGGGCCAGCCTTCCCCCTGATCACCGGGGCTTCCGGATCCGAGCCGGCGCCAGCGCGCACCCCGATCCCGATACCTCGGTCCGTTGGATCCCGGAAGATTTCCATGACCGCCCCTTCGAGGTCCTCCGGGAACGGTTCCCGGCCATCGCGGAACAGCCCATCGTGGAGACCCGGGCCTGCCATTACGAATCCAGCGTGAGCCGGGACTGGATCATCGACCGGCACCCGGATCTGGACAACGTCTGGTTCGCCGGGGGTGGGAGTGCGGAGGGATTCAAGTTCGGTCCCCTCATTGGCGAGCTGATTGCAGCCCGAGCGCTGGGCGATGACCGGTTTGCCGGGTTGGATGGGGAATTCCGTCTCATTGGACTCGACCAGGACCAGGAGTAGAAACGGATGAACGCGATCCTCCTCATGGTGGTCGGGCTCGGGGCCTTTACCCTGGGCTACGTCTTCTATTCGCGCTTCATCGCGAATCGGATCTTCCGGCTGGATCCGGCCTTCGAGACGCCGGCCCACACCATGGAGGACGGCATCGACTACGTGCCCACCAACCGGTGGGTGCTCTGGGGCCACCACTTCACCTCGGTGGCGGGAGCGGCGCCCATCGTCGGGCCGGCCATTGCCGTGATCTGGGGATGGCTGCCGGCCTTCCTGTGGGTTGTGTTCGGGACGATCTTCTTCGCCGGCGTCCACGATGCCGGTGCCCTCTGGGCCAGCGTGCGCAACCGGGGTCAGTCCATCGGCGCGCTTACGGAGTCGGTGGTGGGCGTCCGCGCCCGCTCCCTCTTCATGATCGTGATCTTCCTGCTGCTCCTCATGGTGAACGCAGTGTTCGCCATTGTCATCGCCGGCCTCTTCGTGAACTTTCCGGCCAGCGTGATCCCCTCGTGGTTCGTCATTGCCGTAGCGCTGGGGATCGGATGGCTCCTCTACCGGCGGGGTGTGGGGCTCCTCTGGCCTTCGGCGGTGGCCCTCGTCCTTCTGTACGGCTCCATGTTCGTGGGAGATGCGGTTCCCCTCGCACTCCCGGAACAGGTGGCGGGGCTCGGACCGGCGGGGCAGTGGGTGATCCTCCTCTTCGTCTATGCGGCCGTGGCGTCGCTTCTGCCCGTCTGGGTCCTGCTGCAGCCCCGGGACTACATCAACGGGCTGCAGCTCGTGATCGGGCTGCTCATCTTCTTCGCCGCCGTGGTCCTCTTCAATCCCACCATCGTGGCGCCGGCGGTGAACACGGGACTCCCGGGAGATGTACCGCCGCTTCTTCCCCTCCTCTTCGTCACCATCGCCTGCGGTGCCATCTCCGGCTTCCACGGCCTGGTGGCCTCCGGGACCACCTCCAAGCAACTCGACAACGAGAAGGACGTTCGGTTCGTGGGGTACCTGGGGGCGGTGGGGGAGGGGGCGCTGGCGCTGGCGGCGATCCTGGCGTGTACCGCCGGCTTCGCGACCCTGGCGGACTGGGAGGGCTTCTATACCTCCTTCGCCTCCGGCGGGCTCCCGGCCTTCGTTCAGGGGGGCGGCGCCATCATCGCCGGGGGGCTGGGCCTTCCCGAGCACTTCGGCCAGACGCTCCTGGCGGTGATGGCGGTGCTCTTCGCCGCCACCACCATGGACACCGGGGTGCGGCTGCAGCGCTACATCATCCAGGAATGGGGGGTGATCTACAACATCAAGGCCCTGCGGGGCCGGGTGCTGGCCACCTTCCTGGCGGTGGCGGCGTGCGTGGTCCTGGCCTTCGGCGCCGGAGGCGGGGCAGGGACCGGTGGCCTCATCATCTGGCCCCTCTTCGGGACCACCAACCAGCTCCTGGCGGCGGTGACGCTCCTGGTCCTGAGCGTGATCCTCATGAAGAAGGGGCGGCCGACGATCTTCACCCTCGTACCGTTCGCCTTCCTCATCGTCATGTCCATCATGGCCCTGCTCTACCAGGCTGCCCAGTTCTGGCGGAACGAGCAGTACTTCCTGGTCTTCATGGACATCCTCATCCTGGTGGCCACCATCTGGGTGGCGCTGGAGTCGCTGAGCGTTCTGGTGCGGTCGCGGCGAGAGGGTCCGGACGACGATGAGGGAGCCCGGGTCACGGCGGCCACCGGCGGGAGGAAGGGCACCGGGTAACGCCCGGTCAGCCTTTCAGGACCCCCAGCGGCCGCAGTCGGGCCACGGAGCGACCGATGCCGGCGCCGTCCACGACCCGAACCACATCGGCCACATCCTTGTAGGCTTCCGGTACCTCCTCGGCGATGGTGCCGCCGGAGGTGGCCCGGACCTCGATCCCTTCCCGGGCGAACTCCTCGCGGAGATTGCGGCCCCGGGTGTCCCGCTTGGACTGCCGCCGGCTCTTCCGTCGACCGGCACCGTGGCAGGTGGATCCGAACGTCTCTGCGTATCCGCTCTCGGTTCCCACAAGCACGTAGGAATAGCGTCCCATGTCGCCGGGGATGAAGACGGGCTGGCCCAGGGAGCGGTAGGCCTCCGGCAGATCCGGGTGACCGGGCGGGAAGGCCCGGGTCGCGCCCTTCCGATGGACCCAGAGATCCCGTTCGCGCCCACCCACCGAGTGGCGCTCCAGCTTGGCGTTGTTGTGGGCTACATCGTAGACCAGGTCCAGGCCCAGGTCGGCGGCGGAGCGGCCGAAGACGGCTTCGAAGCCCTCGCGGATCCGGTATCCCATCATCTGGCGATTGGCGAACGCGTAGTTGGCCGCTGCCCGCATGGCACCGATGTACCGGTTTCCCTCGTCGGAGCGGACCGGGGCACAGGCGAGCTGCCGATCTGGGAGGTAGATGTCGTACCGCTTCACCGCCTGCATCATCACATCCAGATAGTCGTCGCACACCTGATAGCCCAGGCCTCTGGATCCCGAGTGGATGAAGACCGTTACCGTACCATGGGTGAGCCCCAGAGCCTCCGCAGCACCCTCGTCCAGGACCTGGTCCACGAAGCCCACTTCGATGAAGTGGTTCCCGCTTCCCACCGTTCCCACCTGGTCCCGGCCGCGGCGGATGGCCCGCTCGCTCACCTGCTCCGGATCGGCGTGGGCCAGTGTGCCCCCGTCCTCGATCCGATCCAGGTCCTCCGGGACTCCGTAGCCCTCCTCCACCACCCAGCGGGCCCCCCGCTCCAGGATCCCCCGGACATCCTCATCGGAGAGGACGAAGCGCTCGTACCCCCGACCCACGCCGGACGGGATCCGCCGGAAGAGGTCGTCCATGAGGGCCGAAAGATGCGGACGCACCTCGTCTGCCGTCAGCCTGGAGCGGTGGAGCCTGACGCCGCAGTTGATGTCGTAGCCCACCCCACCCGGCGAGATCACGCCTCCCTCGTCGGGGTCGAAGGCGGCGACACCGCCGATGGGGAAGCCGTATCCCCAGTGGATGTCGGGCATGCCGATGGAGTGTCCCACGATCCCGGGGAGGGTGGCCACATTGGCCACCTGGGTCACGGACTCGTCGTTCCGGATGTCCCGGATCAACGCGTCATCGGCAAAGATGAGCCCGTCCACCTGCATCCGACCTTGCCGGGGGACGCGCCAGCGATACTTGTCGATCCGCTCAAGTTCATGGGTCATGGGCTCAAGGGGTGGGGAGCGGGGGTGTGGGGAGGTTGGAGGTTGGGCGGCCGCGGGGCGTGTGAAGTTTGGAGGTTCGGCGGCCGCAGGGCATGTGGAAGTTTCCTGGGGCTGCGTTGCCGCCAGCCATTGGCAAGCTTTGCGGGGCTCTGCTGCCGCCAGGCATATTCAAGCTAATGACTTCTTCAAGGAACCGTTCTTTCGTCATGACTCCGGCCACGCCGTTATCGCCCCTGCCCATTGATCCCCTCCTCCCGCAGGTGGTGGAGACGCTGACGGGGGCGGGGGCCGCTGTGCTGGTGGCGCCTCCAGGGGCGGGGAAGACGACGCGGGTGCCTCTGGCGCTACTGGAGGCTCCCTGGCTCGAGGGACGCCGGATCCTCGTTCTCGAGCCACGTCGGCTGGCGGCCCGGTCTGCGGCCCGGCGCATGGCGGCCATCCTGGGTGAGCCGGACGTGGGGAGAACCGTGGGCTATCGGGTGCGAATGGACGCGCGGGTGGGGCCGGACACACGCATCGAGGTGGTGACGGAGGGAATCCTGACCCGGATGCTCCAGTCCGATCCGTCGCTGGAGGGGGTGGGCGTCGTGGTCTTCGACGAATTCCACGAGCGCTCCATCCACGCCGACCTGGGTCTGGCGCTGACCCTGCAGGCCCGGAGCCTCTTTCGCCACGATCTCCGGATCCTGGTCATGTCCGCCACCCTGGATCCGGGACCGGTGGCGAAACTCCTGGGCGCGCCCGTGCTCGAGAGCCAGGGGCGGGAGTTCCCGGTGGAGACCCGGTGGAGGGACCAGCCTGTCAACGGTTGGATCGAAGGGGCGGTAGCCGCCACGGTGCGGACGGCCCTGGAGGAGGAGGAGGGTGACGTCCTTGTCTTTCTCCCCGGGGTGGGAGAGATCCGTCGCACGCGAGAGCGCCTCCGGGACGGGGGACTCCCGGAGGCGGTGTCGGTGGTTGAACTCCACGGGAGCCTCCCGGCGGCGGAGCAGGATCGAGCGGTAACACCACTCCCCGGCCGACGGAAGGTGGTTCTGGCCACCTCCATTGCCGAGACCTCCCTCACCATCGAGGGGGTGCGGGTGGTGGTGGACGCCGGTCTCATGCGTGTGCCCCGGTTCGACCCCGGGACCGGAATGAGCCGATTGGAAACCCTTCGGGTCACCCGGGACAGTGCGGACCAGCGACGGGGACGGGCGGGTCGGTTGGGACCGGGCACCTGTTACCGTCTCTGGACCCGTGCCGAGGAGCGGGGGCTCGTGCCCCGGAGAAGCCCGGAGATCACCGAGGCGGATCTGGCTCCGCTGGCTCTGGATCTGGCCCTGTGGGGAGCGGATCCCCAGGAGTTGGCCTGGCTGGATCCTCCGCCGGATGCGGCATACCGGCAGGCCCTGGAACTCCTGGTGGAGCTGGGACTGGCGGAAGGGGGCGGGAGCATCACCTCGCTGGGCCGGGAGGTGGTGCGTCTGGGGCTCCATCCTCGTCTCGGAAGGATGGTGGTGGCGGCGGCAGGGGAGGGAGGTGGACTGGAGGGGGGCGGTGGGGACGCCTCCCTCGTCCGCCTCGGGTGCGAACTGGCGGCACTCCTCTCGGACCGGGACATCCTCCTTGGTCCGGACCGTGCACCGGACTCCGATCTGAGGCTTCGGGTCGAGGCCCTGAGGACCGGGCGGAGCCCCCTGGGGGGGCATGGCGTCCATGGAGGGGGGCTCGCTCGGGCTCGGAAGGAAGCCCAGCACTGGTTCCGGAGGGTGGCGGCGGGAGGGGAGCCGTTCCGTGAGGTGAGGGGCACGGGCCCCGAAGATGTCGGAGAGGTGGGGCGTCTGCTGGCCCTGGCCTATCCGGATCGGATTGCCCGGAGAAGAGCGGGTGACCGGGAGCGCTACTTGCTTCGTCACGGAGGTGGGGCCCGCATTCCCGGGGACGACTCGCTGGCGGGCTCCGAGTGGGTGGTGGCGGCGGGGCTCGATGCCCGGGGCCGGGAGGCCCGGATCAGCCTGGCGGCTCCGCTGACGGAAGAGGACATCCACTCCCTCTTCTCGGCGGAACTACGCACAGACGACCAGGTCGATTGGGACGATCGGGAGGGACGGGTCCGGGCGCACCGGGTAACCCGCCTCGGGGCCATCGAGCTGTCGATGGGGCGTCTCCCCGATCCGGACCCCCATGACGTAGGTCGGGCCCTTGTGGACGGGGTCCGCTCCGGGGGACTGCACCTCCTGCCCTGGGACCGGGACGGATCTGAACTGCGGGAACGTCTCCACTTCCTCCACGTGCTCGAACCGGAGACCTGGCCGGACATGTCGGAGGCGGCCCTGGTCGACAGGCTGGAGGAGTGGCTCCTCCCCTTCGTCGCCGGCCTCACGTCACCGGACCGGATCACCCCGGAAACCCTGCACCAGGCACTGTTGGCGCAGGTGGCCTGGGAGACTCGCCGCCGGTTGGATGCGCTGGCGCCTTCCCACCTGGAGGTGCCCAGCGGCTCCCACATCCGCCTGGACTACTCGGATCCTCAGGCGCCGGCGCTGGCCGTGAGGCTCCAGGAGCTTTTCGGGCTGGAAGAAACCCCACGGGTGGGGGGAGGCCGTGTGCCTGTGACGATGCGCCTCCTGTCACCGGCCATGCGGCCGGTCCAGGTCACCCAGGATCTGGCCAGCTTCTGGGATCAGGGGTACTTCGAGGTCCGGAAGGATCTGCGGGGGCGCTATCCGAAGCACTACTGGCCGGACGATCCGCGGGCGGCTACCGCTACCCGGAGGACCCGCCCCCGCTGATCCCGGTCAGCTCGAGAGGGGCTCGAGCCTCATGTGGAGCCGCCGTCCCTCGATCTTCCGGGAGCGCTGCTCCACGGAGGCGAGGTCCTCGGTGGCTTCCTGCACCCGGTCAAGCATGGCCTCGCCCACTTCGGGGCGACGAAGCTCTCGACCCCGGTAGCGGAGGACGACACGGACGATGTTGCCATCCTCGAGGAAACGGCGGGCTCGCTTGATCTTGGTCTCGAAGTCGTGATCCTCGGTCACGGGGCGAAGCTGGACCTCCTTGATCTCGACCGTATTCTGGTTGCGACGGGCTTCCTGGGCCTGCTTCTGCTGCTCATACTGATACTTGCCCCAGTCCATGACCTTGACGACGGGGGGGCGGGCCTGCGGGGCCACTTCGACGAGATCGAGGTCAACCTCTCGGGCTCGATCCTGGGCGGTCTGAAGGGAAACGACGCCCACCTGCTCTCCATCGGAGTCGATGAGACGGACTGGGCTGATGCGGATCTGATCGTTGACTCGGGTCGTTCTGGAAATCTCAGGTACCTCCTGGAAAGGGATGAAGTGAGGGCTGGGGGCACTTCGCCACCCATGATCTGAAGGGAACACTCCGCCCGGTTGAGGTCAAATGACTGCGGTCAAGGGGACGGGGCTTCTGCCAGTGCTTCCAGGAAGCGTGACCCATACCTCTCCAGCTTGGCCGGACCTACTCCGGGGACGTCCAGGAGGTCGGAGGGGGTGGAGGGTCGCCGGTGGACCATCTCCCGCAGTACCCGGTCGTTGAAGACGATGTACGCCGGGACACCCTGTTCCCGAGCCAGCTCCAGCCGCAGGGTCCGCAGACGTTCGAAGAGCTCTTCCTCAGCCGGATCCAATTCCTGCGATGCCCTCCGCGGCCTCCCGTCGGCCTCCGAGTCCCGCGTGTCCCGGTCGGTCCGAGCCGCCGATCCACGGGGGGTGACTGTGGCCGATCCGCTCCGGGGGCGAACCACCCGCTCCTCCACCGTCTCGCCCAGGCAGAGGTCACAGGACGAGCCGCAGTCGTCCATCTCCTCGTCGAAGTGGGCCAGAATGGCGCGATGGCGACACATTCCTCCCTCCACCAGGCGGAAGAGCTTCACCGTGGCCTGGGCCTTCTCACGGCGCAACTCCGGATCCTCCACGTCGTCCAGGAAGCGCTCGTGCATCTTCACATCGGCCCAGGAGTGGAAGAGAACGCAGTCGCTGGGCAAGCCGTCCCGTCCGGCTCGGCCCATCTCCTGATACCACGACTCCACATCCTTGGGCATATCCCGATGGATGACAAAACGGACATCGGGCTTGTCGATGCCCATGCCGAAGGCGATGGTGGCCACCACCACCTCCACCTCGTCGTGCTGGAAGGCTTCCTGGGCCCGACTCCGCTCCTCGGACGGGAGACCTGCGTGGTAGGGAAGCGCCCGGATTCCGCGCTCCCGGAGGAAGCGTGCCGTACTCTCGACGCTCCGCCTCGACAGGCAGTAGATGATCCCGCTCTCACCTTCCCACTCCCGGATGAGGGAGAGGATCTCCCGTCGGGTATTTCCGGAGCCCTTCTTCCGACAGCCGATCTTGAGGTTGGGGCGAAAGAAGGAACCCTTGTAGCCGGCGGGCTTTCGCATGCCCAGTTGCCGGAGGATGTCCCGGGCTACGGGGCGTGTGGCCGTGGCGGTCAGCGCCAGGACCGGAACCCCCAGAGCTTCCCGAAGTCCGCGCAACTGACGGTACGACGGACGAAAATCGTGTCCCCACTGGCTTATGCAGTGGGCTTCATCCACCACCAACAGGGAGATGGGGCACTCGATGATGAACTCCCGAAGTCCTCCGTCCAATGCCTCCGGGGCCAGGAAGGCGATCTCCAGATCCCCTTGCCGCAACCGGGTCAGGCGTTCCCGGCGCTCCTCGAAGTCGAGGGTGCTGTTGATCTCCGCGGCCCGGAACCCGTGTGCCAGAAGGGCGTCCACCTGGTCCTTCATGAGGCTGATGAGGGGTGACACCACCAGCACGACCCCGGGAAGGATACGGGCGGGTACCTGATAGGTAAGGGACTTTCCCGCCCCCGTGGGCATGAGCGCGATGCAGTCCCGGCCGTCCAGGACCGCGTCGATCACCTCCCGTTGACCGGCACGGAACTCGGTGAATCCAAAGACGTCCCGGAGGACGACCTGGGGGTCCGGCGCCGGGGCGTTTCCAGAGACCGTCAGGGCTCTGTCCGGTGGAAGCGGAGGTCGTGGACCCGGGCCTGTCGCAGGCTGATCTCCCGCACCTCTCCACTCTCGTCCCGGAGGAATACAAGCTGACCCAGGGGGCCGGTGAAGGTGTCCACGTCGTCACCGGGACGGAGGGTCATGCGTGC
>PWZC01000170.1 GCA_003567615.1 Gemmatimonadota bacterium
CCATCGTCTGCAGGGCCTGGATGACGGCGTGCCCCGAGGCCGGCCGGAAGGTGGCGAGGAGCGAGTGGTCCCGGTAGGAGCCCTCCACCGGAATGGCGGTGAGCGCCCGGTAGCTCTCCAGATCGGCCCGGGTCACGAATCCGCCGCTCCGGGCCATGTCGGCCTGGATGGAGTCGGCGATCCAGCCATTGTAGAAGGCCTGGATCCCCTCGGCAGCCAGGGTCTCCAGCACCCGGGCCTTCTCCGGGAAGCGGACGTGGTCGCCTTCCTCCCACTCCCCTCCGTCCGGGTGGAGGTAGGGAGCCGAACCGGGGAAAGCGGCCAGTTCGGCGGCGGCGCCGTTCCAGCGTCGGGCCTCACCCCCGGCCAGGGGAAAGCCGTCCCGGGCCAGGGTGATGGCCGGCTCCAGAAGGGGAGCCGACTCCCATGAGCCAAACCGGTCCCGAAGGTGTTCCAGGGCGGCAGGGACCCCGGGAACCGTGGCCCGTTCGTATCCCTCTGCCCCCTCACCCTCCCTGAATCCCACCGGCACCTGATTCAGGCCGTCGATCCCGTACACCTCACCCTCGGCCGTTCGGACGATGATGGCGCTCCGTCCCCCGATCCCGGACATGCTGGCCTCGGTGACAGTCAGGGCGAATCCGATGGCCACGGCGGCGTCCGCTGCATTGCCGCCGGCGGCGAGGACTGCGGCGCCTGCCGCGGTGGCCGGTACTGAGGCCGTGGAGACCACCCCGTCGGCGCTCCGGACCACCTGTGTGACAGGCGTGGTGACCGATTCAAGGGTTGCCGCCGATCCCGGCGCTGCGGCGGTGGTGGCGGGGAGGCCTTCTCCGCCTGTGGAACACGCCCAGGTGAATGCGATGCAGGCCGAGACGGCGGAGAGGAAAAGCCGCCGGTGGCGGAGACGGCCGGGAGCGGGGCGTCCACCGGTGAAGGGGTGGGCGGGCCGGGGGTGGGGGGAGTTCACGAAGGTCAGGCTCCTGTTCGAGTGGTTGTTCAGGTGGGATCCGGGTCGAAGAACGGGTCTATCCCTCGGAAGTTCCGTACGTTTTCCGGAATGCCTGGTGCTGCTCGGCCGTGCCGATCATGAACAGGCGGCAAGCACCGCTCAACTCCTCGTCCGCTCGGGGCGCAGCGTGGAGTTCGCCATCCCGCTCCACCGCCACCACGTTGAGACCGGTCTCGGCGCCGATGCCACTCTCCGCCAGCGTCTTCCCCTGGAGCTTCTTGGGCAGGTCCTCCTCGAAGAGCTCAACCCCTTCACCCAGCTCGATCATCTTCCGACCCCGGGCCAGGGAGGTGATGGTGGCCACGCCCAGGCCGGCGTAACTCATGGCCAGGTCCGCTCCGGCCCGTCGGATGGAGGCCATGTTCCGCTCGTGGGTGATGCGGCTCACGATCCGAAGCTTCTCGTTGAGGCGCCGGCAGTAGACGGCCAGGAAGACGTTCATGGCGTCATCGTTGGTGGTGAGCAGCACGGCCGGCGCATCGTGGATGCCGGCGGCCTCCAACAACTCGCGGTTGGCGGCGCTGCCCACGAACAGCCGGTCGGAGAGGGCGTCCAGCTCCTCGGCCAGCTCCGGATTGCGTTCCACGAGGTGGACCTTCACGCCCTTTCGTCGTAGCGCCTCGGTGGCGGACTTCCCCACGGTCCCGCCCCCGATGACGATGACCGGATTCCAGTTGGTGTCGTAGATGTAGAGGAGTTCGTCCAGCTCCTGGAGCTGTCGACGGGTACCGATGACCACCGGTAGCGCCTGGTCGGAAAGGGTCAGATCCGGGCTAGCGGGCTTCAGGGCGGCGTGCTCCCACACGGCCACAATGGTCACCCCCATGAGATCCCGCAGTCGGGTTTCCCGTATGGTCTTCCCCGCCAACGGCGTATTCAGGACCGGGAACTCAGCGATGATGAGATTGCGGAAGCTCCCGATGGGGTGGGTCTGGGCATGCCCCGCATTGACCCGGTTCGCGAGTTGCTCGCCCAGGCGTCGCCGGAGCGGGATGACGAAATCGGCCCCGGCCAGCTCCATGAGATCCACCGAATCGTCGGACGAGGCGATGGCGGCGATGGGCGTATCCGGCGCCTCCTCCCGAACGGTGAGAATCACATTGGTGGCGGCCACGTCCTCCAGGTTGACGAAGACCAGGCGGGCGTCCTGCACCCGGGCCGCGGCGTAGGTGTCCCGGGAATCGATCTCTCCGCACAGGACCCGCTGGCCCTCGCCATGGAGTCGGGTCGCCCGTTCCGGGTCCGGCTCCAGGGTGAGGTGATGGATATCGTGGATCTTGAGCTGCTCGATGAGCCCGGGGGCGATGGGATCGTCGGCGCAGATGATGACGTGGTCCGTCAAGCCCTTCGGGGCCGATCTCGGCGCCTTCAGACGGATCTGGGACTCCAGCCACGGAGCGTAGAAGTACCGGATGAAGACGAAGGGCAGCACCACCAGGAGCAGGATGACTCCGGAGATCAGCACCACCATGCTGAACCCCCGCCCGAGGTCCGTCTCGAAGGTGATGTCGCCGAAGCCGAGCGTGGTCATGGTGACCACGGTCCAGTAGAAGCCCGACAGCCAGGAGTGATCCTGACCCTCCCACACCATGATGACGTGGAAGATCACCGTGAACAGCGCGGTGACAAGGACCAAGAATGCGATGTACTTGAACAGGGCCCCCAGATTCTTGCGCATCTGCGGCTCTTCCAGGAAGAGAGCCAACTGGGCACCCATTGTCTTGATCAAAGGCCTGGCGGGGTGTAGAGGGAAGAAGACACCATGGGGAGGGGCGATCCCACCCCGGACGAAAAGATGGTGGAAGAGGAGGTCCGGGTGAATCCCGACCCCCGTTGGCTCGGGGCCGGGACCGGAACATATTGATAGGTGTAGGCTCGATCGCAAACAACGTCGTGCGGCTTCACCCAA
>PWZC01000172.1 GCA_003567615.1 Gemmatimonadota bacterium
AGGTCCACCCGTCCGCCCGACATCTCCCGATAGAGTTCGGGGAGGGTCTGGGCGTACGAGTTGGGACCGTCGAAGAACTCGCGCTGCACCGCCTCCGCCGTGAACGCCGGTTCGCCCGGAGCATCGGCGAAGAGGCCCAGTACCAGGGGGAACCGGAAGATCCCCACCAGCGGAACATCCCTGGGTCCCAGACTGCGAACCACTTCGCCCTGGCGGAGCACCAGATCGGGAAACCGCCCCCCTCGGAAGGTCTGGATGTGGAGGAGCCGCTCGCTCCCCTCCCGCTGGAAGTGGAAGGCCCTGGGGTCCCTGGTCACTTCGGTCCAGTATGCCGGAGGGAGCGGGGTCCCGTAGCGTTCCCCGAGCTTTTCCACATCCTGGGCCTGAAGACCCAGGGCCCCGGAAAGCCGCTCGATCCCGGGCAGATACGCGGTCCGGGAGGGCCCCTCGGTCTCCACCACGGCCCCCAACCCCGGCAGGAGGAGTGAGAGCGCCAGGACGAAGCCGAGAGTTCCAGGCGAGAGGATACGGACGGACATGGAGATGGGCCGGAGGGGATGGGGACGCTCAACGCCCCTTTGCTAAACGCCGCCGCAGGGAGCGGTTCCCGTCGGGGGGGACGTTGGCGCCATCACCGCCCCCGTCACCGGGTCGATCCGGCCCCTCAGACCATTTCGTACCCAGGCTCGAAGCGGGCCGTGAAGTGTCGGAGGACCGGAGCCTGGTAGGAGAAGCGGAAGCCTCCCACCTTCTTCCGGCGCTCCGCGAAGGCCAGGATGGACTCCACCAGGTAGTCGACATGACTCTGGGTGTAGACGCGTCGGGGAAGTGCCAGTCGGACCAGCTCCATGGGGGCCGGATGCTCCTGGCCCGTATCCGGGTCCTTCCGACCGAACATCACCGTCCCCACCTCCACGCCCCGGACGCCCCCCTCGAGGTAGAGCTCGGCCACCAACGCCTGGCCCGGCAGCTCCAGGGGCGGCACATGGGGCAGGAAGGCGGCGGCGTCGATGTAGATGGCGTGCCCACCCGGAGGCTGGACGATGGGGACCCCACCGGCGGCGATGGCCTCGCCCAGGTACCGGACCGAGGCCAGGCGGTATTCCAGATAGTCTTCTTCCAGGACCTCGCGCAGGCCGATGGCGATGGCCTCCAGGTCCCGCCCGGCCAGGCCCCCATAGGTGGGAAACCCTTCGGTGAGGATGAGAAGGTTGCGCTGACGCTGCGCCAACTCGGCGTCCCGGTTGGCCACGAACCCGCCGATGTTGGCCAGCCCGTCCTTCTTGGCCGACATGGTGCACCCGTCGGCGTGGGAGAAGATCTCACGGGCGATCTCCCGAACCGGGCGGTCCGCGTACCCGTCCTCGCGGAGACGGATCAGGTAGGCGTTTTCGGCGAAGCGGCAAGCGTCGATGTAGAGGGGGATCCCATGGCGGCGGCACACCTCCGACACGGCCTTTACGTTGGCCATGGACACGGGCTGACCACCGCCGGAGTTGTTGGTCATGGTGAGCATGACCAGGGGAATCCGGTCCACCCCCTCCACCCGGATCAACTCCTCCAGCCGTCCCACATCCAGATTCCCCTTGAAGGGATGGACCTCCGACGGGCGCAGTCCTTCGGGGATCAACAGGTCCACCGCCCGGGCCCCTACTGCCTCCACATTGGCCCGGGTCGTATCGAAGTGGGTGTTGGACGGCACCAGATCGCCGGGCTCGCAGAGGGTCTCGAAGAGGATCCGCTCGGCGGCCCGCCCCTGGTGGGGGGGGATGACGAACTCGAAGCCGAAGACGTCGCGGACCGCCTCCTCGAAGCGGTAGTAGGACGGGCTGCCGGCGTAGGACTCGTCGCCCCTCATCATCCCGGCCCACTGTTCGGCGCTCATGGCCGAGGTGCCCGAATCGGTGAGGAGGTCCAGGAGCACGTCTTCGCTGCGAAGGAGGAAGACGTTGTACCCGGCGTCGCGGAGAAGGGCGAGTCGCTCTTCCCGGGTCGTCATCCGGATGGGCTCCACCACCTTGATCCGGAAGGGCTCGATGATGGTCCGCACGGTGCTACCTCCGTATGTCTTCGCCCCGGATCCCCAGCTCCTGGCCGCGGGCTCGAAGACCGTCGATGACGTTCTGGATGTGTTCGGTCTGATCCAGACCGATGAGTTCGATTCCCCGGGCCACCTCCTCGCGGCTCACCCCGGCGGCGAATGCCTTGTCCTTCAGCTTCTTCCGGACGGAACGGGGCGTCAGGTCGTCGATCCCGTTGGGGCGAACCAGACAGCAGGCCACCACGAGTCCCGAGAGCTCATCACAGGCCACCAATACCCGGTCCAGTTCGCTCTCCGGCTCCACCCCCGTGTACTCGGACCGGTGCGCCAGGATCGCCTGGATCACCTCCGGGGGGTAGCCCCGCTCCCGGAGCGCGTCCACCGCCTCCAGGGGATGTTGCTCGGGATTCCGCTCCCAGTCGAGGTCATGGAGCAGGCCGGCAAGACCCCAGATGTCCTCGTCCCCATTCCGGAGTCGTGCGTAGTGACGGACCGCCGCCTCCACGGCGAACATGTGGGTCTTGAGCCCCTCGTTCTCGACCCACTCATCCAGGAGGGTCAGGGCATGGGTGCGGGTCGGTGCAGGCATGGCGGGGTAGGCGGAAAGGGGGGCGGTGGCTGGGGACGCCGCGATTCCGGCGATGGGATCGGGCACTGACTTCACGTCGAAGGCTGGCCCTGGACCGGGGAAACCGCAAGGTCCGTGCGTGTCGCCCCGATGCCCCCCCGTGTCGAATCGGCCCCCGGCTCAGATGTCGGCCGAGGGGCAGAGGTGGGCCACCGGACACTCGGCGCAGCGAGGCTTCCGGGCCGGGCAGAGGGAACGGCCGTGGAAGATGAGGAGGTGGGAGAGGAGCGTCCAGCGCTCCCGGGGGAAG
>PWZC01000240.1 GCA_003567615.1 Gemmatimonadota bacterium
AGGAAGACGGGTGGGGGAGGATCCGGATCGGGGAGTGTCTCTTCCAGGCGGTGAAGCCATGCGCGCGATGCGTGGTCACCACCGTGGACCAGGAGACCGGGGAAAAGGGGAAGGAGCCCCTCACCACCCTGGCCACCTTCCGCCGCTCCGGAGAGGGAGTGCTCTTCGGTCAGAACCTGGTCCTCCTCGGGGGGGGACGGGTGCGGGTGGGTGATCCCGTGGAGCCTCTCTGAGGCGGTGAGATCCAGACCATGAACGATCCCAACCGCTTCTACCGGATCACCGCGCTCTGGGTGATCTCCGAGACCTTCGTGGGGGGGATCCTCCACGCGGTTCGCATGCCCCTCACCGGCATCGTGCTGGCGGGGCTCGCCGTGTTCTGGATGTGCCTCCTGCGGCACCAGACCGGGCGAGCCGAGAGCATTCTCCGGGCACTGGTCCTGGTCATGATCTTCAAGATGCTCCTGAGCCCCCACGCGCCCATCGGCGCCTTCCTTTCGGTGGGCCTTCAGGGCCTGGCCGGGTACCTGGTCTTTCGGTTCATTCCCCGCTTCAGCGTCGGCGCCTACACCCTGGCCCTCTTCGCCTACCTGCAGTCGGCGTTCATGCGCCTGGTGACCCTGACGGTGATCTTCGGGATGGGATTCTGGGACGCGGTGGACGTCTTCGTGGCACAGATCCTGGCCCCCACCGGGGTGGAGCCGGGTGTATCGTGGGCCGGCGTTCTGGTGGGCATGTATCTGACGCTCTACCTCATGGGCGGGGTCGTGGCGGGGCACCTCTGCGCCCGGATTCCGCGCTGGTACGAACCGCTGGCGCCGACCCCGGAGGTGGACGCAGACGCCGAGGTGGATCCACCGGAGTCGCCCACCCGTCGCCGACCCCGTTGGCTGGTGCCCCTGGGGGGCGCGGCCCTCCTCATCGGGGTGTCCTTCATTCCGGTCCTTCCCACCGGGTTCCGGGGGATGCTCCTGCGAGGCGGGGTGATTCTCCTGGTCTGGTTCACGGTGGTGGCGCCCGTCCTGAGATGGGTCCTCTTTCGCTGGCTCCGGAAGAGGGGGAGCCGCCTCACCCAGGAGATCCAGGCCATCGCCGCCCTTCTCCCGGAGGCGGAGCGCATCGTGGTGAGGGCGTGGCGCCAGAGCGCGGTGCAGGAGGTGGGCGGGCCACAGCGGGGATGGCTTGCGCCGAGCGGAGTGGCTCGCCTCTCCCGCTTCCTCCAGTTGACGGTCCGCTACAGCCTGTGAAGGTCCGGATCCTTACCGGTCCGCGGGGTGGTGGGAAGACCACGGCGCTGGAGCGGGCCCCCTGGATCGCCGGGGCGTGGGGCTTCGTCACCCCGGTGGTGGCAGGCCGTCGCATGCTCCGCCTGCTACCGGGCGGGCCTCTTCTCCCCTTCCAGTGCCCGGATCCGCCCTCCGGCTGCGCGGACGAACCGGATCCGCCTTCCGGGTGTGCGGACGGAGAGGTGCGGGTTGGGCGCTTCCGACTCTCCCTGTCCACGCTGGAGCGGGCCGCCCGGCACACCCGATCAGCACCGGATGGTCCCGCCACTCGCATCGTGGTGGACGAGGTGGGGCCGTTGGAGCTCCGGGGCGAGGGTTTTGCGCCCCTGGTCCGGGACCTCCTGACTCGCCGGTGTGGCGTCCTCTGGCTTGTGGTCCGAACGGAGTCGGTAGACGAGGTTCGGTGCCGATTCTCCCTTCTTCCCGATACGCGCGTCGAGACTCCGTCGAGCGTCCGCGCCGAACTCTGAGCGGTCGTCCCCTCCCGGCCCCGGACCTGCTCCTCACTGGACCTGACCCACCCGGTGGGGCTATGTAACAGTTCGGTCACGAATGAATGGGCGACGGGGGTACGTGGTGGACATCGGCATGGTGGCAGGGTTTCTGGGGGGGATCGGGCTCTTCCTCCTGGGGATGAAGACCATGACCCAGGGGCTCAGGGTGGCCTCGGGGGATGCCCTGCGGAAGATCTTGACCTCGGCGACCCGGAGCCGGTTCCGGGGGATCCTCTCGGGGATGGCCATCACCGGGGCGGTCCAGTCGTCCAGTGCGGTGATCTTCGCCACCATCGGGTTCGTGAACGCAGCCCTCATCTCCCTTCCCCAGTCCGTGGGGATCATCTACGGTGCCTCGGTGGGGACGTCCCTCACGAGCTGGATCGTGGCGGCCGTGGGCTTCGATCTGGACCTGAAGGCCCTGGCCCTTCCCATCATTGCTGTGGGAATGGGTCTGAACCTCACCGGGGGTGATTCGTCGCGCGCTCCCTTCGGGACAGCGGTGGCGGGCCTGGGGCTCTTCTTCCTTGGGTTGGACGTGCTGAGCGGCACCTTCGCCGGTGTGAACGAGGGGTTCTCCATGGACGCCTTCGCCGGGACCGGGGTGCTGTCGCTCCTCCTCTTCATCGGGATCGGCTTTCTCCTCACCACCCTCATGCAGTCGTCCAGCGCCGCCATGGCGGTGACCATCACGGCTGCGGCCCAGGGCGTGATCCCCCTCCACGCCGCCGCCGCCTTCGTCCTGGGGGCGGTGCTGGGCACCTGCACCACCGCTGTCTTTGCCGGGATGGCCGCCACGCCGGGTGGGCGGCGATCGGCCCTCTCCCATGTGGCGCTCAACGTGGTGACCGCAGCGGTGGGCTTCGCCCTCATGCCTGTTCTGCTCCCGGTGGTGGAAACGGTGTCCGGGTGGGTGGGGAATGGTCAGAACGTGGCGGTGACCCTGGCGCTCTTCCACACCGCCGTGGTCGCTCTCGGAGTGCTGGTCATGCTTCCGGTGACCAACGTCATGGTCCACCGGTTGTCACAGCTCTTCGTGGTGGACGAGGCGGACGAGACCCGTATCCGCTATCTGGACAGGAATGTCCTGGAGACACCGGTCATGGCGGTGGATGCCCTCTGGCTCGAGGTGC
>PWZC01000233.1 GCA_003567615.1 Gemmatimonadota bacterium
ATTCCGGCGCCCCGGCACTGCTCCACCGCCTCGATGGCCTCCGGACGCGGCGGGTCCATGAGGGCGGCCACACCCACCAGGATGCCCCCCTCCTCCACGCTCTCCTCGTTGACCCCATCGGGTTCTCCGTCCACCTCCTTCACCGCCAGAGCCAGGAGCCGGTATCCGCTTCCAGCCACCTTCTCCATCCGCTCTTCCCAGGCTTCACGGTCCAGCGATTCGGTCCCGTCCGCCGTGCGAACCCGATCACACATGGCCAGGACCCGCTCTGGCGCTCCCTTCACCAGGATCGCCGAGCCCCCGTGGGGCGACCGGTGGAGGCTGGCCATCCAGCGGCGCTCGGACTCGAAGGGCAGAACATCGACCCGGGACCACTCCTCCTCCTCGCCTCGCCGGGTCATCCCGGCCTTTTCGGCCAGAACCAGGAGCGCACCCTCGGTGGGATCACCGTGAAGCACCCGCTCCTCTTCACCGGGAGGTTCGTCGGCCTCGTCGTCCCCGCCTTCGGGGTCTGGCTCGTCGAACTCGGCCTCGTTGCAGAGAAGGCCGATGCGGATCGCCTCTTCCGCCACGGCGTCTTCACGGGGATCCCGTTCCTCGCCGTCCACCTGGAAGGAACCCTCCGGGATAAAGCCGGACCCTTCGATCTCCCAGTCCACCTCGGCCAGCAGGAGGCGCTCCACGGACATCTCATTCCGGGTGAGGGTTCCGGTCTTGTCGGTACAGATGACGGTGACGGAGCCCAGCGTCTCCACCGCAGGGAGGCGTCGGATGATGGCCTTCCGGCGAGCCATCCGCTGCACCCCCAGCGCCAGGGTGATGGTGAGGATGGCCGGGAGACCCTCGGGGATGGCGGCCACGGCCAGCGCCACCACCGCCATGAAGGCGTCCGCGGGCTCGAAGCCACGGAAGGACCAGGCAAGGAAGAAGATCGCCACCGCCGCCGACACGATGGCGATGGAGAGTTGGCGGCCGAAGCGATCGATCTGCCGGAGCAAAGGGGTTGTGACCCCCTCGACCCGCGAGACCATCTCGCCGATCTGGCCGATCTCCGTCCTGACGCCCGTCTCCACCACCCCCCCGGTAATGCGACCCGCCGCCACCAGCGTACCGGAGAAGACCATGGAACTCCGGTCTCCGGCGCCGGCCTTCTCGTCCACAGGCTCGGACCCCTTGGGCACGGGTTCCGATTCTCCGGTGAGGATCGCCTCCTCGGCCCGGGCATCCCGCGACGAAAGGACCCGGAGGTCCGCCGGCACCCGGTCACCGCTTTCCAACCGCACCAGATCGCCACGGACCAGATCCTCGGCGGGAATGGTCCGGCGACTCCCGCCCCGAACGACCTCCGCATCCGGCGACAGGAGTCCCCGGATCCCCTCCAGCGCCTCCTCGGCCTTGCCCTCCTGGATGAACCCGATGATGGCGTTCACCAGCACCACCGCCGCGATCACACCGCTGTCGATCCACTCGCCCAGTAAGGCCGTGAAGACGGCTGCGACCAGGAGAACGTAGATGAGGACGTTGTGGAACTGCTTGAGGAAGCGCTTCAGCGCCGAGTCCCGCTCCTCGTCCGGGAGTCGGTTCGGCCCATCCCGCCGGAGTCGTTCCTCCGCCTCCTCAGGCTTGAGCCCGGATTTCCCGTCGGTGCCCAGAACCTCCAGGCATTCCTCTATCGGAAGGGCGTGCCAGGGGCGGCGCGACGCCTCCTGAGCTTCATCGGAGGCTTCTCCGGACCGATCTGGCTCCGGTGCCCCACGAGCCGGGGCATCGGCGGTTGAAGATGACTGGTCCTCAGAAGGGATCATGGATTCTGGACTGCTGGAGTCAGGAGGGCCAGGGCGGCTGCCCCGACCTTGTCGCCCCTTTTCGGCGACGGTACCATCAACATACCCCGGCTCTCCATCGGTGACACCCTACCCGGGTCTGGTGCACTTATGCCCCCCTTTGCCCCACTCCGTTCCCGTGGATGGCTCCTCCTGGCCCTGGCTCCGGTGCTTTTCGCCGGTTGCGCACGCCAGATTCCGGCGGACCGCCCTCTGGTTCCCCAGGCCTACTATCAGACGGCCTTCCCATCCACCGACACGTCCCAGGAGTTGGAGCAGGTACTGGCCTCCCTGGTCCGGATCCGGGTCTCATGGAATTACGAGACCCACATCTTCGATGAAGCCTCCGCTCCCCTGGAGGTCCAGCTCGGCCGACCGGACATCCTGACCCGGGCCTCGGACACGGTTCAGACGGATCAGACACGGGCGGCCACCGCCGTACTCATGGGCCACGAGGACGGCCGTTCGGTCATGGTCACCGCTGCTCACGCGGTGAGCCTTCCCGATACCATCGTCCAGTTCTATGGAAGTGGGAGGGCGACTCCCGGCGCGCTCAGGCGGGTCCGGAGTGTCTCCATCCTGACCCACCGCGCGAACTGGGTGGTGGGGCTCCCTGGACTCGAGCCATTCCAGGTCCTGGCCACCGATGACGTGAATGACCTGGCGATCATCGGGGGGGAACGAGGCCGCAATCCCCTTCCGCGTGGAACGCGGCCCCTCCCGGTCCCTGCCGGGGACCCCGGTCGGCTCTCCTGGGGCTCCTTCGTCTACGTACTGGGCTTTCCGTCAGGGTACCCCATGGTGACCCGGGGAATCGTGAGCGATCCGGCGGGCACACACACCGGGGCCTTCGTGGTCGACGGACTCTGGAACGAGGGGGTGAGTGGAGGGGTGATCCTGGCCATCCGCGGCGATGGCTCCGGAATGGAGTGGGTGGGAATGGCCAGAGCCGCCGCGGCCCGCACCGAACCGCGACTGCGACCCGCCGAAGAAGCCATGGGGGACCGGGAGCCGTGGGAACCCTACGAAGGCCCCCTCTTCCTGGAAGAGGCCCGCCAGATCCAGTACGGCATCACCCTCGCCGTCCCC
>PWZC01000110.1 GCA_003567615.1 Gemmatimonadota bacterium
ACCTGCCCCTCTCCTTTGAGGCGCAGCTGGAGGCGCGGGTCCTCATGTTGTCGTCCAACAACATCCTGCTCCCGTCCAACGGCCGACCGGTAGCATCGCCGACCCAGGACATGGTCATCGGGTCCTTCTATCTGACGAAGGCTCCCAACAGCATCCAGCACGCCGAGCGTGTGGCCCATGACCCGAACGCCGGACGCGCGGCTCGGACCAAGGCCGATGAGGTCCTGGACGAGGCCTTCTCTTCTGCGCCCCGCTTCGGGAATTACGCCGATGTGGAGATGGCTCTGGTGCAGGAACGTGTCGACTTCCATTCCCTCTGCTGGTACTGGTTTCCCCGTCAGCACTTCGACGCGGCCATGCTGGAGGAGGGCGAGGCCGACCGCCGGGCCGGCAAGTGGCTCCGGACCACCGTGGGCCGGGTGCTCTTCAACTCCATCATCCCCGACAGCATCGGATACCGGAACTATACCTTCGGGAAGCGGGAGCTGGGGGACCTGGTCTTCGAGTGCTTCACCGGTGTGGGCCTGAAGGAGACCACCGAGTTCCTGGACAACCTGAAGGACTTCGGTTTCCGCTACGCGACTCTGGGCGGGCTCAGCGTGGGGATCGAGGATATGGAGATCCCACCGGAAAAGTTGGAGATCCTCCGGGACGCCGAAGAGCAGGTGGCGCGGTTCCAGCGCGCCTACGCGTCGGGCTTCATCTCCAACGGTGAGCGGTACAACAAGGTCATCGACACCTGGACCCACGCCAACAACGACGTGGCCGATGCCATGGTGCGGCGCCTCGAGCGCTCCAAGGGTGGATTCAATCCTGTCTACATGATGATGATCTCCGGCGCCCGGGGTAACCGGGACCAGATGCGTCAGCTGGCGGGAATGCGCGGCCTCATGGCCAAGCCGCAGAAGAAGCTCACCGGCGGGATCGGCGAGATCATCGAGAGCCCCATCAAGTCCAACTTCCGGGAGGGGCTGAGCGTGGTGGAGTACTTCATCTCCACGCACGGTGCCCGGAAGGGTCTGGCTGACACGGCCCTCAAGACCGCCGACGCCGGATATCTGACCCGCCGTCTGGTGGACGTGGCTCAGGACGTCACCACCACCGAAGAGGATTGCGGTACCATCCTCGGCCTGGAGATGACGGCTCTCAAGGAGGGTGAGGATATCATCGAGCCGCTTCGGGACCGGATCGTCGGGAACGTGGCGCTGGAAGAGGTGGTGGATCCATTGGATGGTGAGCTCCTCGTCGAGGCCGGCCAGATGATCGACGAGATCGCCGCCGATGCCGTGGAGGCCGCCGGGATCCAGTCGGTGAAGATCCGCTCCGTGCTCACCTGTGAGTCGAGACGCGGCGTGTGTCAGATGTGCTACGGCCGGAATCTGGCCACCATGGCCCGGGTGGATATCGGGGAGGCCGTGGGTATCCTGGCTGCCCAGTCCATCGGTGAGCCAGGGACCCAGCTCACGTTGCGGACCTTCCACATCGGAGGTACGGCATCCCGTATCGCCGCCCAGACCCAGCGGAAGTCCAAGATGGACGGGACCATCGCTCTGGAGCGGGTAAGTACCGTGGAGACGGCGAATGAGGATCGCATCGTCACCTCCCGGGAAGGAAAGATCCTCATGAAGACGGCCAGTGGTCAGGTGCGAAGCCGGCTGTCGGTGCCGTACGGTGCGACCCTCATGGTGAGCGAGGGCGACGAGATCGAGGTGGGAGACCTGCTCTTCAGCTGGGACCCCTACTCCGAGCCCATCGTGGCCGACGCCCTGGGTGTGGTCCGCTTCGTGGACATCGTGGAAGACCAGACCATGCGCGAGGAGTTGGACGAGTCCACCGGCCGTCGCCAGATGGTCATCATCGAGGACCGGAACAAGAAGCTCCACCCCACCATCCAGCTCTGGGACAAGGCGAAGGATGGGGAGAAGATTCGCGAGTACATCGTTCCGGTGGGCGCGCAGATCATGGTGAAGGACGGCCAGGCCGTGGAGCCGGGGCAGTCGCTGGCGAAGATCAGCCGGGAGGCCTACAAGACCCGGGACATCACCGGAGGTCTCCCGCGGGTGGCCGAGCTGTTCGAGGCGCGGCGTCCCAAGGATCCGGCCGTCATCACCGAGATCGATGGGCACGTCCGATTCGGTGATATCAAGCGAGGCAAGCGGGAGGTCATCATCGCGCCGGATACGGGCGCGGAGCGGACGTATGAGGTTCCGGTCGGGAAGCACATGCGGGTCCACGAGGGTGACGTGGTCCGGGCCGGAGATCGCATCTCAGAGGGTCCCATCAATCCTCACGACATCCTGCGCATCAAGGGGCCGCGAGCGGTGCAGGAGTATCTCCTGAACGAGATCCAGGAGGTGTACCGTCTCCAGGGCGTGAAGATCAACGACAAGCATATCGGCGTGATCGTTCGCCAGATGCTCCAGAAGGTCCGGATCAGCGATCCCGGCGATACGGACCTCCTGGAAGGTGAGAATGTGGATCGGGTGGAATTCCGAGAGGTCAACCAGGCGGTTCTGCGGAATGCCGGGAAGCCAGCCCGTTCCGAGCCACTCCTCCTGGGGATCACCAAGGCGAGTCTCACCACCGAAAGCTTCATTTCGGCGGCCTCCTTCCAGGAGACGACCCGTGTCCTCACCGATGCGGCGGTCCGCGGTGCCCGCGACGACCTCAAGGGCCTGAAGGAGAACATCATCATCGGACACCTGATTCCGGCAGGAACCGGCATACACCGGTACTCCGACATCGAGTTCATGGTCGATGAGACCTACTACGATGAAGAGATTCTGCCCCTCACCGAGCCGGGTGGTCTGATCCCGGGGCTGGAGGAGGCGGCAGGGGTGGATTGACGCCGAGGGCTGGGGCGGGTCGGTACACCGTGCTGGCGGCTGGACCGGAAGAGGGCCCGGGGGACG
>PWZC01000120.1 GCA_003567615.1 Gemmatimonadota bacterium
CGGCGGCTTTTTTTTGACCCTGGGTGTCTAAATTTCTTGACAGAGCATACCGTCATCCCAAAATTACACTCGAAGGGCGGGGAGATCCCGCAGCCTGGAGCGGTGCTGGAGCTCTTCAAGCCTGTGACCTGGTTCCCACCCATGTGGGCGTTCCTCTGTGGAGCGGTCTCATCGGGAGTCCCTCTGGGGAATCGATGGCACATCACCCTTCTGGGGATCGTCGTGGCCGGACCACTGGTGTGTGCCAGCAGTCAGGCGGTGAACGACTGGTTCGATCGGCACGTGGATCGGATCAACGAGCCGAATCGGCCGATCCCCAGCGGGCGGATCCCCGGGCGATGGGGTCTGTGGCTGGCCATCGGGTGGACCCTGGTCTCGGCTGGAGCCGGGTGGTTCCTGGGAACGTGGGGGTTCATTGCGACCCTCCTGGCCCTGGCGCTGGCCTGGGGCTACTCGGCGCCACCCTTCCGTTTCAAGGAGAACGGCTGGGTGGGCAACCTGGCGGTGGGAATCTCCTACGAAGGATTGGCCTGGGTGACCGGAGCCGCCGTTCTCCTCGGAGGGGCGCTCCCGTCAGGAGAGATCCTCCTGGTGGCCCTGATCTACAGTCTCGGAGCTCACGGAATCATGACGCTGAATGACTTCAAAGCCATCGAAGGCGACCTGCGGGTGGGGATCCGATCCCTGCCGGCTCGCCTCGGCCCGAAGCGGGCGGCCTGGGTCGCCTCCATCGTCATGATCGTTGCCCAGATGGTGGTGGTGGCGCTGCTCCTCTTCTGGGACCGTCCGGCACACGCCGTGGCCGTCGGTGCTCTGCTCCTGGTCCAGATCCCCATGATGGCACGTTTCCTGGCGGCGCCCCGGGAGCGAGCCCTCTGGCTCAGCGCCCTCGGCGTTCCGCTCTACGTGTCCGGGATGATGGTCACCGCGTTTGCCCTCAGGGGGGGAGTATGAAGGATACGGGCAACATCCTGGGCCTGAGCTGGCTGAGCATCGCCCGGCTGGCTCTCATCCAGGTTTCCATCGGCTCCATCATGGTCATCATGACCTCCACCCTGAACCGGGTGATGGTGGTGGAGCTGGGTCTGGCAGCAGCCGTCCCGGGAGCTCTGGTGGCCCTCCACTTCGCCGTGCAACTGCTACGGCCCAGGATGGGCTTCCGGTCGGACACCGACGGAAAGCGAATCACCTGGATCGTGGGCGGTATGGCCATCGTGGTGCTGGCAGGCGTCGGCGCCGCCGCTGCCACCGCCCTCATGGAAACGAGCACCCTCCTGGGTATCGGAGCGGCCGTTCTGGCCTTCTTCTTCCTGGGCTTCGGGATCAGCGCCTCCTCGACTCCGTTCCTGGCCTACCTGGCCGAGCGGGTGGACGAGCGCCGGATGGCAGGAGCGGCGGCACTCACCTGGATCATGATGATCGCCGGGATGATCGCCACCGCCATGATCGCCGGGTTCCTCCTGGATCCGTTCTCGTACGGCCGCATGGTGGCGGTCACCGCCGGGGTCTGCGGCACCGCCATGGTGCTGACACTGGTGGCAGTATGGGGTCGCCGTGACGGGATCGTGGTGGACGCCTTTCGGGGCACCGCAGGTAGTGACCGGGAAGAGGTTTCGTTCAAGGAGGCCTTCGCAGCCATGTGGGGTGACCCCCAGTCCCGGCGCTTCGCCACCTTCATCTTCGTGGCCATGATGGCCTACTCGGCACAGGAGATCATCCTGGAGCCTTTCGCCGGGTCCGTCTTCGGTATGACACCGGGAGAATCCACCCGGGTTGCCGGCATGCAGCATGGCGGGGCGCTTCTGGGCATGGCGGTGGGCGCGTTCGGAGCCTCCCGCTTCGGCACCCTCACCCGATGGTCGGCGGCCGGCTGCATCGGCTCGGCCGTAGCCCTGGCGGCACTGGCCGTCATGCCCGTTCTGGGGTGGACGGAGGGGATGAAGGTCTCCGTCTTCGCCCTGGGTGTGGCCAACGGCGTCTTCGCCGTGGCAGCCATCGGCGCCATGATGGGCCTCACCGTCCAGGGCAAGGTGGGCGGCGCCGGGCTCCGGATGGGGTTCTGGGGCGCCTCCCAGGCCATCGCCTACGGGACCGGGGGCCTCATGGGGGCCGTCCTCTCCGATGTGGCCCGCTCCCTTCTGGGCTCCCCCACCCTGGGGTACGTCATGGTCTTCATCCTCGAGGGGATCCTCTTCGTGGTGGCGGCCTGGATCATCCTCGGGATGCCGCGTAGCGCGCCCCGCCCCGCCACTGGCGACGCACTGGCGAACAAGACGGCCATCGCCCGGGGCCTGGCCCTCTCGGAGCCCGGCTGATGAACGCCCCGACGCACACCCCCACCCGCCCCATGTCGCAGCCGCGCCTGGACGCCGGGGGCACTGAATTCGCCCGCACCCGGGTCGAGATGAACGCCTTGGAATCCATCATTCAACTCCGGCGGCACCACCCGCGTCGGATCAAGCGGATGACCCCGTCCCATCAGTGGGACCTCGCCAGCCCTTATGGACTGCAGCCGGAACCGGAGGAGAGATCATGAAGAAGGTAGACGTCGTCGTTGTCGGAGGGGGTCCTGCCGGGGCCACCGCAGCCCACGAACTCGCACAGAAGGGGCACGACGTGGTCCTCCTCGATCGGGCAGGCCGGGCGAAACCCTGTGGAGGTGCGGTGCCTCCCCGGCTCATGGAGGCGTTCGACGTCCCCGAATCGATTCTGGTCAATCAGGTGGACACCGCGCGAATCCTCTCGCCCAGGGGAGAGAAAGTGGACATTCCCGTGGGCAACGGCTTCGTGGGCATGGTGGACCGGGGACCCTTCGACGAATGGCTTCGGACCCGCGCCGCCTCCGCTGGAGCCACCCGTGTCACCGGCACCTACAAGGCCATCGAGCGGCAGCGGGACGGATCCGC
>PWZC01000244.1 GCA_003567615.1 Gemmatimonadota bacterium
CCAGGCCGCTCCCAGCCGCGCCCCGCCCCAACGCGAAACCCGATTCATGGTCGTCATCCGAAGATCAGCATCACGAGGAAGTACCCCAGAAGACTCACCAGGCCCATGAACAGGATGTTCAGCATGAGGCCGGCCCGGGCCATCTCGGGAATGGTCACGTACCCGCTTCCATAGATGATGGCGTTGGGTGGCGTCGCCACCGGGAGCATGAAGGCGCAGCTCGTAGCCAGCGTCGCCGGTACCACGAGCAGGAGCGGATCAACTCCCATCCCGATGGCCAGCGAGGCCAGGATCGGGAGGAAGGCGGCCGCCGTGGCCACGTTGCTTGTGAGCTCCGTCAGGAGAACCGTGACCGTCACGATAGCCAGCACGATGAAGAAGAGATGGACCGTCTGGAGACCTGCCATGGAGGTACCGATCCAGTCGGCCAGCCCGGTGGAAGCGATGGCCGCCGCCAATGACAGCCCGCCCCCGAAAAGGATGAGGACCCCCCACGGCACCTTCAGGGCCCACTCCCAACTCATGAGAAACTGGCCCTTCCGGAGGTTCACCGGGATCACGAAGAGGAGGAAGGCCGCCGTCATGGCAATCCCGGCGTCAGAGATCCCCGGGACGTACGGGGCGATGAGGCGCTGGAACATCCAGGACAGGGCGGCGAAGGCGAAGACGGCGGCGACGAGTCCTTCTCCCCGGGTGATGGGTCCAAGTCCCCGGCGCTGCTCTGCCACCAGCTCGCGGGCCCCCGGGATGGGCTCGTCGGATACTGAGTAGGCCCATTTGGTGAGCAGGACCCAGGCAATGGGGAGCCCGGCGAGCATCATGGGCACCCCCAGCAGCATCCATCGGTCGAATCCGATCTCGACCCCGTACGTCTCGAGCATGAAGGCTGCCAGGAAGGCGTTGGGCGGCGTCCCGATGATGGTGGCAAGTCCCCCGATGGTACAGGCGTAGGCGATGCCCAGCATGAGGGCCAGGGGAAAGCCGTCGGACTGGGCCACCTCTCGCATGGTGGGGCCGGAATCAGCCCCGGACAGGCTCGAGCGGGTCAGAAGTGCGATCACCGAGACACCGATGGGAAGCATCATCACTGCGGTGGCCGTATTGCTCACCCACATACTGAGAAGGGCGGACGCCACCATGAACCCGCCGATCACCGCCGCCGGGCGCGTCCCCACCACCGAGAGAACGTAGAGCGCCACCCGCCGGTGCAGGTTCCACCTCTCCATGGCCAGGGCGATGAGAAACCCCCCCAATGAGAGGAAGACCACCGGATTGGCGAAGGGTGCGGTGGATTCGCCGATGGTGGCCACCCCCAGGAGCGGGAAGAGGACCAGGGGAAGGATGGCCGTCACCGGAATGGGAATGGCCTCGGAGATCCACCACACCGCCATGAGCACCCCCACCGCCGCGGTCCGCCACGCCTCCGGCGGCATTCCGGACGGAGCGGGAAGGATCAGGAGGAGGAGGAAGAGCGCCGGCCCGAGGACAAAACCCACCCGGGCCCGGCGCGGGACCTTGCGATCCTCCAACCGGTCCACCTCTCCCCTCCGGTCCGAACTCCGGACGGTCAACGGTCAGCCCAGGTTCGGGTTGGATGCCACCTCGTCCGCCCCGGGGGGAAGGCACTGATTCCGACCCTCCAGGAAGTCGTTGTAGATGGGCGGGCTCTCGGCGTACCCCCTCCGCAGATCCCAGAGCCTCCGACCCTCGAGCCAGAGCACCGATCCCCTCTCGGCCTGCAGGAGCTGCCACGCCTCGGCCAGATCGCCAGCCTGCGCATCGCCCATCCCAGCGGCCGCCCGACCTTCGTTGATGTACTGCAGAGCCGTGGAGACATCTCCTCCGTTGCGGAGCGCCGCCTCGGCCCGGAGCAGGAGCATCTCGGTGCCCCGCACCAGGGCCACATCGTCGCCGAGACTCGTGTACTTGGTCTGCCGGAAGAAGGGCGTGCTCCCATCCTGGCCGGCCAGGACGGCGCCGGAGGCGGTGAAGACCGTATCCCAGGGCGTGCGGAGATCCAGCGGCTCCTCGGCGTGCACGGTATTCCAGACCGAGGTCTCCCGGCGATTGATGGTCTGCACCGCAAGCTCCAGGTTCTCCCGGGACGTATTGGTGGAGAACACGGCGTTGAACACGTAGGAGGGACTCACCTGCGCCGCATCACCCACGGAACCGGACCAGTCTCCCAGCCAGGCTCGCACCGTGGCTCGACCCCCGTAGGCGGCCGACACCACATCGGCATTCCCCTGGGCCTCCGCCAGGGAGATGGCACGGGTGAACAGGCTGTCGGCCCGCTCGAAGTGGACGCTGGAGGGCTGGGCGGGGCCCCCGTCGATGACGGCCACACACGCGTTCTCGCCCAGGAGCCGATTGGCAAACCCGGCGTACAGGTAGGCCCGGGGAGTCCCCGCGTACGACTCGAAGTCGGGCCCCAGCACCCGCTGCATACGCTCGAGACCATTTTCCGCAACCCAGCGGGCCCGGTGCATTCGGGCCCAGTCCTGGTTCACCTCGTCCGGGCCGAAGTCACCCCGAAAGAAGGCCCCCTCGGTGACGAAGTTGCCGGCATGATGGAGTTCACCGCTCCCCACGGCCACCCGGTTCAGATAATTGCCCAGAGCGACGGAGAGATCTCCCGACATCCCGTTCACCAACCCAGCCATGGCCTGCCGGGTGTTCAGGGCATCATCGTCCAGGGGGCCGGGATTGGTGACGGTGAGGTCGCACCCGGTGCCGACGAGTCCCACCACCGCAAGCGCCACCGCACCCCCCAGTAGGCGTCGGAGAGGGGGCATTGAAGAATCGCGATTCATCATGGCTCAGAACCTCGTCCGGATGGTGACGGTGAAGGTGCGGGGGGCGGGGATCACGTAGTAGTCCCGCCGGGAGAAGGTGC
>PWZC01000421.1 GCA_003567615.1 Gemmatimonadota bacterium
GTCTCGGGGTCGAAGTGGATCGTGACCGGGTGACAGCTCTCACGGCGCGAGAAAGGCGGTTTGCCTTGGGCGGTGCGGTGGAGGAACGGAGCGCATGACCTCGGACGGGGTGCGACAGGGAATCGACCTTCGGAACACAAATGCATAAATAGTTTATAAAGTTAAAAAAGCGGAGAGCACACGTGGGACTCTGGCGTCTGTTCGATACCGACATGGTGGCGCCTCGGATCGAATGTCCGTCCCACCATTCCTACGCGGTCCATCGCTCTCTTACTTCGAGTGATTGGAGGGGCGGGACTGTTGAGTTTGATTATCCAGCCTGCTCTTCTGCTCTCTCACTCATTGTAGCAAGGTCGCCGATTCGTAGGGGATGGTCCCCTGGTAGGGGATGGTCCCCGAGTCCTCCGGAACCCGAGCAAAGGAATTCTATTGGCTACGCAGACCCTGAACGTGCCGAACCTTGACCTGAACGAACTCCCCGAACAGCTCTTCCGCCACTCCCAGAGGCCCGAGTGGGGGCTCGCCCTCCTGGCCTGGGAGCGGAACAACCGCCGCGCCTACCAGTTCGAAGACGGGAAACTCCGCAAGATCAGCGAGGGCTATTACGACCTCCTGGATCCAGTGGACCCCGACGACGTTCCCGCTACGGCGGTGGTGGCCAATCTTCAGGCCACCATCAAGGCCCTCCAGGGCGGAGCCGAACGCAAGGTCCAGAAGGCCGTCTGCACCTTTGATCAGCAGCTCGAGCTGTTCCTCAAGCTCTATCCCAAGGGCTTCCAGGATCCGAAGTGGATCGATGACAAGCGTGGGAAGGCCGGGGGGACCTCCCTGAAGCGTCATCGGGAGCCCAGTCTCGAGGCCGCACGTGAGGCCCTCGATCCCTCCCGGTCCACCAGCCTCATCGCGGAGGGTCGGCACGCCGAGTTGACCGAGTCGATTCTGGATGTCCTGGCCGGTACCAATCTGGTGCCCCTGTCGCATGTGAAGTCGCTGCGCCGCCTCGATGAGGAGGAGTCGGCCGAGTACGCCGAGACCATCGTTGATCTCGTCCATGGTGAGGCTACGGTGAACGATCGCTTCGGCCGCTACCTCAAGGTGATGACGCGCCTTCTGGGCGGGCGCCCCTCGTGGCGCATTTCCACCGCGCTGCTGGCCCTCACCCATCCGCAGGAGGAAGTGGCCGTCCGCCGGTCGGCCTTCATCCGCCAGGCCGGTTCCATCGCCCCGACCGGGTTGTATTCCCGCAAGCCCAAGGTCGCTTCATACCTGAGCTTTCGCCGGGTCGCCACGGGGGTCCGGACCCGGCTCGAGGCAGCCAACCTCAAACCCGCCGACATGTTGGACGTACACGACTTCATCTGGACCACGCTGCGCAAGTCGGCGCTGGGGCATCTCAAGAGCGCAGCCTGAGCAATCAACGCTCAAGCGACGGGGCGACATAGCCGAAAATATGGGAATATGCGGGGACTGCCGGCCGTGTCGCCGTAAAGCCGTTCCCGGGTCATTGGAAGCGTCTCCAGTGTCGGCGGCTTGCAAGCTTTTCGTTGGATGCGCCTGGCTGGAACCGTTCAGTCGACCGGACCCGAATGCCGGAGCGGAGGGGCTGATGATCGTCCAGTACGAGGAAACCGGTAAGGTAGACCCATTCCGGAGCATGGTCGCCGAACTGAGTGCCAGCCCCGATGTGCAGGGGCTGATGGTCCTGGCGTGCGACGGCAACGACTGGACCGCCGAGGAACTGGACCCGGTTCTCACGGCCCTGGAGACCCCCGTATTCGGGGGGATCTTCCCACAGATCATCCATGGCCGGCAGAACCGGGAACGGGGGACGCTGATGGTGGGGCTCCCGGTTCGTCCGGAGGTGGAGTGGATCCACGGCCTGAGCGGCTCGGCAGCAACCCTGGCCGGGCAGGTCGAGGCCGTGGCCGATGGGTGGGGCGCCGACCTCATCGAATCGAGCGATACCCTCTTCGTCTTCGTGGATGGACTGGGTCGAGGGATTTCAACCCTGGTGGAATCCCTCTTCTTCTGCTTCGGCCTGGAGCGGAACCTCCTGGGAGGCGGCGCCGGCTCCCTCTCCTTTGTCCAGCGGCCCTGCATCGTGACACCGGAAGGCCTGAAGGAAGACGCCGCCGTCATTGTGAAGCTTCCCATGCGAAGTGGCGTCGGCGTAGCCCACGGCTGGGACCCCATCAGCGAGGGGATGAAGGTCACGGAAGCGGACCGAAACGTGATCCAGACGCTGGACTGGCGACCGGCCTTCCACGTCTACCGCGAACTGGTGGAAGCGCATAGCGGGAAGAGCTTCGAGGACCACGACTTCTTCGATCTTGCCAAGGGATACCCCTTCGGAATCAACAAGCTGGGAACCGAGGTGGTGGTGAGGGATCCCTTCAAGGTCGCCGAGCGGGATGGCCTGGTCTGCGTGGGAGAGGTTCCGTCCGGCGCCACCGTGAAGCTTTTGACGGGCAGCACCGAATCGCTCATCGCGGCGGCGGGGCGGGCTCGGCGCTTGGCCGAGGAGTCGGCGCCCTTCCGGGCGGGCCCGGAGCATCCGGCGCTCTTCATCGACTGCATCTCCCGGGTCCTCTACCTGCGCGAGGCCATCGAAAGGGAGGTGGAGGTCGCCGGCGGAGACCGCTGTCTCTTCGGCGCCCTGACGCTGGGCGAAATCGCCAACAGCGGGAAGGACTACCTGGAGTTCTACAACAAGACCGCAGTCCTCGCCCTTCTCGATTGATTGATGCGAGACGACTCGGCCATCGGGCGCCAGCCATGAAATTGTTGCCCTCCTGAAGGGTCGAGGGAATACTGCGCTGTCTCCCCTGCGGACCCCCCTGGAGCCACTGCGGATCCCTGGCGCTTCTGCCGAACACAAGCAC
>PWZC01000397.1 GCA_003567615.1 Gemmatimonadota bacterium
AGGCCTACCTGGCGCTGAATTCAATCCAGGACGGCCGAGGCGTCCCGGATGGGCGCATCCGTCTCTGGGTGGACGGTGAGGAGGTGGTGGCATCGGATTCGATTCTCATGCGGACGGCCCGTCATCCTGGCATGGCCTTCCAGCACCTCCTGGTGGCACCCTACATTGGGGACGGCTCCCCGATAGACCAATCGCTCCGGATCGGCGAGATCACGGTGGCCCGGGGCATCCCCCGGGATTCGGTTCCCACCGGTATGCCTGAAGCCGATGATCGTTGAACCCGGACCCAAACCCAAGGCAACTGCCCATGGCCAAGAATCATTCCTTTGATGTCTCCACCGGTGTGGACCTGCAGGAGGTGGACAATGCGGTAAACCAGGCCCGCAAGGAGTCGGCGCAACGCTATGATTTCAAAGGTGCCGATGTGACCCTGGACTTCGACCGGGAAGCCGGCGTCGTCAAGTTGGATGCCGATGACGAATATCGGCTGACGGCGCTGTACGAGATCCTGGTGTCGAAGCTGGCGAAGCGGGGCGTACCCCTGAAGAACCTGGATCTGGGGGAGGTGGATCACGGAACCATGGGACGGGCGCGGCAGGTCGTAACCCTCAAGCAGGGGATCCCTTCCGACACCGCCAAGGAGATCGTGAAGCGGGTGAAGGCCCTGAAGCTCAAGAAGGTGCAGGTGCAGATCCAAGGCGAGGAGCTGCGGGTGACCAGCTCCGAGCGGGATGCCCTCCAGGAGGTTATCGCCTTCCTCAAGGGTGAGGACTTCGGTGTGGAGCTCCAGTTCGGAAACTATCGCTAGTATCCATCGGTGCGCGGCGTCTCTTGAAACGCACGCGGCCTCCCTCTCCCAACCCCGTCCACTCCGGAGATCCAGTGGAGACCTACGACCCCCATTCGCCAGCGGAATCCCATGTGTCGTCCCCGGCGGCGAGCGTCGCCGCTTCCCCGGGAGTGCAAGCGACCCGCCCACCCCCCCCGGTCATGCCGCGCCTCAACGAACCGGCTCCGGACTTTGAGGCACACACGACCGACGGGGTGCGGCGCCTATCCGACTACCGGGGAAAGTGGCTGCTCCTCTTCTCTCACCCGGCCGACTTCACACCCGTATGCACCACCGAGTTCATCGCCTTCGCTCGGGCCAAGCCCCAGTTCGACATGCTGAACACCGAACTCCTGGGGCTGTCCATCGACAGCCCCTTTGCCCACCTGGCGTGGATCCGTAGCATCCGTGACAAATTCGACGTGGAGATTCCCTTTCCCGTCATCGACGACCTCTCCATGCAGGTGGCCCACGCGTACGGGATGATCCCCCCCGGCTCGTCGGATACCTCCGCCGTCCGTGCCACCTTCATCATTGATCCGGAGGGGTTCCTCCGGGCCATCATGTACTATCCGACCTCGAACGGGCGCTCGGTTCCAGAACTCGTCCGTCTGATGAAGGCACTGCAGACGGCAGACACGCACAGGGTCGCCACCCCGGAGGGCTGGGAAGAAGGAGATCCTGTCCTCCTTCCTCCCCCCACCACCTTCGAGCAGGCGGACGCCCGGGCCAATGGCAGCGACGATTGCACCGACTGGTACTTCTGCACCCGAACCCTCTGAGGTCCTGATGGCTCCCTTGTCCTCCCAGCGGATGTCGATCGCCGGTCTCACCCTCCTCCTCCCGATCCTCGGTCTTTCCGGCTGCGGTGAGGGGGAGCAACCCGATCCGGGGATCGACACGGTTCCCCCCGAAGCCGAGGTCCCTGCCCAGTTTGCTCCGAACCAGGATGATCCCATCGTCATCGGGGCCACCATGTCGGAGAGCGGGTCCTACGCCACCCAGGGCATTCCGGCACGGGACGGGTACCTCCTCTGCGGGGAGCATCTGAACGCCGAGGGCGGTCTCCTGGGTCGGCGGGTGGAGTTCCTCATCCTCAACGACGGCTCGGACTCGGGGCGGGCGCCGGAGCTCTATGAACAGCTCATCACCGAGGAGGGTGTGGACCTGATCCTGGGGCCGTACGGATCCACTCTCACCGAGGCGGTGGCGCCGGTCACGGAGCGTCACCGGCGGGTGCACATCTCACCCCTTGCCGCCACCTCGTCCATCTGGGAGCAGGGTCGGGACTATCTGTTCATGGTGCTGCCTCCTGCCGAGCTCTTCCTGGCCGGCCTGGTGGAACTGGGCGCCGAGGCGGGGCTGGAGCGGATCGCCGTCCTCCAGGAGGACCAACTCTTCCCCCGGGCGGCCGGCGCCGGCGCGGCGGAGCGTGCCCGGGAGCGGGGGATGACGGTGGTGCTGGACGAGACCTACCCCAGCGGGACGGAAGACTTCGGACCAATCCTGGAGCGGGTGGTAGCGGAGGGCACCCAGGTCCTGGCCATGGCGGCGTCGGCGCTGGGTGACTTCATCACCGTGACCCGGCAGATGAAGGAGGCGGGGGTCGACGTGGAGATGTTCGGGACGTCCGGGGCCGTGGTGGAGTTCCAGGAAGCGCTGGAGTCCGATGCCGAGTTCGTCTACGGCCTCTCGGCCTGGGAGCCAAGCCTACCCCACCCGGGTATCACGGAGTTCACCGAGGCGTACCGGGAGGCGTTCGGCCGCATGCCCAGCTTTCACGCCGCCGGCGCCTATGGAAGCTGCCGCCTCCTGGCCCAGGCAGTGGAGATGGTGGGTACGCTGGATGACACGGCGGTTCGCGATACCCTGTTAGGGATGGAGACCACCACCGTCTTCGGCCCCTTCGCCGTTGATGAACGGGGATACCAGGTCGCCAATCAGGGGGTGATGATCCAGTGGCAGGACGGTGAGAAGGCGGTGGTCTGGCCCGAGGACCTTGCCACTGCTGAGCCCCGCTTCCCCACGCCGTCCTGGGACGACCGGGAGTAG
>PWZC01000023.1 GCA_003567615.1 Gemmatimonadota bacterium
CGACCGGGTCGAAGTGGACCCGAACGTCCTCTGTGCTTCGTGCTCCGTCCACATCCAGGCGCAGGGAGGTGGCCCGATGTTCCGCGAGATCATCCAGGAGTCCAGGGATCTCCTTGGGGATCCCCGCCCCCATGAGGACCGCGTCGACTCCCGCCATGACGGCCCCGTACAGCGTTGCCGGATTCGGGATCTGTACCTTGGTGAGGAGGTTCATTCCCACCAGTCCGTCGTGGCCTTCGCGGGCGAGCCAGACCTCGGCGAAGGCCGCCGCCACGGCAATCCGCTCCCGTTCCGGCGTTACCTTGCGGCGCCACATGGGAAGAAGGCGGTAGGATTCCCCGGCCTCCCTCCCTGCTGGAAGGAAATAGCGCTCGATGATCGACTCAGCGGTCTTCCTCCAGGGGAAGGCAGCCAGGGCCCGCCGCATGTGTCCACCGGGATCCCCATCCTGCAGGCGACGCACGAAGAGGGTATCGATGGCCGTACCCGAGACCACCCCCAGGTGGCCCAGGAGCGAGACGGAGCGAGCCAGTCGCCAATCGGAGACGCCGATGCCCATGCCACCCTGGATGATGGGGGGCAGGGAGGTCGGTGCTGTAGCGGTCAGTGTGGTCATTGCGGAAGGGTTATCGAACGCAGTCGTTGCTGAGTGTAGGAAGGCCGGGCGAGAAGCTCGCCCGGAAGCCGTCGGACCTGATGACATACCCCGGCAACTCGATTCGTTCGACTTCCGAGAATGGGAGTGCCAAAGCAAAGTATCGTCAGAATGGATTCATTCCATCCCCCCGGGGCTCTGCCGGCCATCCCCCAGGGGGCCCTGGGGGATCCAGCCAGGCTCCCAAGCCACCGCACCGTTCCTCCAGATCCGAAATCGTGGGCAAGGTAGATGGGGGTCCCTGGGTGGGCAAGGAATGCCGGCCCGCAGGCGTGAGGCGCCAACGGGTGGGAGGCCGGCAGGGGGAAGGCTCACCTCATGCGAGGGGTGCGGGTGCCACCCCTCCCTTCCCTTGCCCTATATTGGGGATCACCCCCTAGTCGGGGTTACCCCCCGATCCCTGGAACCGGAGAGGCTGATGGAATCCTCGACCCTTCCTGCCGACGTGTCCGCCCCGGGAGCACCCCGGGACTTCGAACCTGTCTATCTCAGATTCCCCCGCCATGACCGGGAGGTTCGGGTGGCCCGGGCGCTGGCCACGCTTTCGGAGTGCCGGATCTGCCCCCGACGCTGTGGGGTGGATCGGCAGCAGGGAGACACGGGCATCTGCCGTATCGCCCGGTACGCCGTGGTGGAGAGTTGGGGGCCCCATCGGGGTGAGGAACGCTGCCTCCGTGGCAGCGGTGGCTCCGGCACCCTCTTCTTTTCCGGGTGCAATCTCCGCTGCGTGTTCTGCCAGAACTTCGACATCAGTCAGGGGATCCGTCCATCTCCGGACGGGGGAGAGCAGCCGGAGACGTTGGCGGGGATCATGCTGGATCTCCAGCGTCAGGGGTGCCACAACATCAACCTGGTGAGCCCCGGGCACCTGGTTCCCCAGTTGGTGGAAGCACTGTCCATGGCCATCGACGCCGGTCTGCGCCTGCCTGTGGTCTACAACACCAGCGGGTACGACGCTCCGGAAGCGTTGGAGCTCATGGACGGACTGGTGGACATCTACATGCCTGACTTCAAGTTCTGGTCGCCCGGGCTGGCGGAAAGATACACCATGGCACCGGAGTATCCGGAGGTGACGAGGAACGCCCTCAGGGAAATGCACCGGCAGGTGGGCCCGCTCTCGGTGGGTGACGACGGCCTGGCCCGCCGCGGCCTCCTGATCCGCCACCTGGTCATGCCGGGACAACTGGACGAGACCCGGGCGATCCTCACCTGGATCGCCGAGGAGCTGGGCCACGACAGCTACGTGAACCTCATGGATCAGTACTTTCCGGCGGGTCGGGTGGGGGCGGCGGACCCCCGGCGGCCCTCCCGCTTTCCTGAACTCAACCGGGTGCTGGAAGGGAACGAGTTCGAGGAGGCGCTGGCCGTGGCTCGAGGCGTGGGGCTGACCCGGGTGGACGGGCGCAACTGACGGGATTCACCCTTCTCCCATCTCCGGGCCCAGCAGTTCCAGGAGCACCCGGGCCATGACCTGGGCGCTCTCCTCCATGTCGGTGACGGAGATCCATTCGTCGGGCTGGTGGGCCAGATCCAGGATGCCCGGCCCATAGGCGATGCAACTCTCCACTCCGCCGATCCCCACCACGTGCTTCTGGTCGTAGGTTCCCGGCGACACCACATACTCCGGAGGGCGCCCGAACACCCCTTCGATGGCCCGCGCCGTGGCTTGCACCACTGGAGCCTCACGGTCGGTCATGGCCGGTAGGACCTGGAAGAGGTCCCGGATCTCGTACTCGAAGCCGGGGCACTCCCGGTGAAGCCGGTCCAGAATCTCCACCCCCTCGCCTTTCACCAGGTCGATCCCCTCTTCCAGAAGGAACCGTCGGTCCAGGACGAGGCGGCAGCGGTCCGCTACACAGGGGGTGGGAAGGCCGGTGTAGGAGGCGTCCGGTTCGGGCTGACCGCCATGGATGGAGTTGAGGTTGAGGGTGGAGCGCCGCGCCGGCTCCGGGATCACCGGCATGGCCGTGGTCCGTGCCTCCAGGCGGGGAAGAAGGGTCTTCTCCAGCTCCTCCAGCACCCGGCCCATGTGGCGGATGGCGCTGTCACCGAGGAAGGGCATGGAGCCGTGGGCGATGACGCCCCGGGTTTCGATTTCGGCCCACCACACGCCACGGTGCCCCAGGCAGATTCGGTCCTTGTGCAGGGGTTCGGGGATGATCACATGGTGGACCCTCTCCGGAGAGAAGTAGCCCTCCCGGGCCAGGAAGGCGGCGC
>PWZC01000339.1 GCA_003567615.1 Gemmatimonadota bacterium
GCCGGGTTCGGGATACCCATGCTCTCCGAGAGGACCAGAAGCATGAAGAGGTCATCTTCGTCCCGGCGGGAACGGGCCAGCGCCCCCCGGTGCCGCCCCTCATAGAACTCGCGCAGGAGTTCCAGGGCATTCTCGAAGCTCCTTCGGATCTCGTCTCGGGACGGTGTCATGGCCGGTCAGTGCCTCAGGAAGAGGTCCCGGAGCTCGTCCGGATCCGAGGTCAGGGTCAGCGCCAGCATGAGCAGGATGCGCGCCTTGGGAGGGGTCAGGTCGCCGGCACCCAGGATCGCGCCCGCCAGCTCATCCCGTGCCCCCGAACCCACGGGCACACGCCCCGCTCCGGTACGGCTGCTCCGCACCACCACCACACCTGCTTCCCGAGCTTCGCGCAGGGCGGCGAATTGATCGGGTGTGGACCCGCCCCTCCCCACCGAAGCCAGCACAATTCCACGCGCACCGGCCTCCACGGCGGCTCGGATCAGCGCCCCATCCGCTCCAAGGTGAGCGTGGATGATCTCCACCCGGGGAAGCTCGTCGATCCCCTGGAGATCGAAGGCCGCTGCACCGCACTCCCGGACCCCGACGTGACGGCTGAGAACCACCGAGTCCGGGTCGGCCACTCCCACCGGACCGACGCCGGGCGCCTCGAAGGCGTTCATGCGCGACGTATGGACCTTCACCACCTCACGGGCCGGGAAGATCTCGTCATTCATGAGCACGACGGCGCCGAGCCTTCCCGCCTCACCGTGAAGTGCCAGGCGAATGGAGTTCAGGAGGTTGGCGGGACCATCGGCCCCCGCCATGGACGCCCGCCGCATGGCCCCGGTGACGACGACGGGCCGACACCAGGCCAGCGTAAGATCCAGGAAATAGGCGGTTTCCTCCATGGTGTCGGTGCCGTGCGTTACGATGATTCCCACCGGCGGATCATCGCCGGCGAAGAGCTCATGGATGCGGGAAGCCATGCGGATCCACTGATCGAGGGTAATGGCACCAGAGGCCACATTGCTGAACTGCTCCACGGTGTACCGGGCCAGGGGGCCGGCTTCCGGGAGCCCCCGAACGAGTTCCTCGCCCGTGAGGCGGTCGCCTTCGGTGTTGCTGATGGTACCTCCCGTGGCCAGCACATGGACCCGGGGAAGATCCAGTTCCGAGTCGCGGGCGGAATCGGGGGGCTCCTGCGCGAGAAGGCCCGTTGTGAAGCACAGGACGACCACGGCAGCAGAAAGAACCGGCATCCATACGCACCGATTCCCCCAAACCCTGGTTGCCCGAACCATTCGCGTCATGCTAAGCTCCTCCGTCCTGAAAACTCACAACATAGCCCGGCGGTCCGACCCGACCCCCGGGTGCGCGGGAGACTCCTTCGTGGTTCGACGAACTGTTTCGATCCTTTTCTCACTGGCCATCCTCCTCTCGTTCGCTGGCTGCGGCACCCCTGGAGACACCGCTGCGGGCCACGGTCTTGCCCTCCCACAGGGCTCCGAGTCCGTGGTTCCACTTCCCTCCCAAGCGGCCATCGTCATGTCCGAAGCCGCCGACGAAACCGCTGTGGTCCTCTTCCGCCCCGGTCTGAACTGGCCCGAGTCGGTGACGTTCTTCACCCAGGGCTTCGAAGGACGGGGGTGGACGTTGGAAGAGCAGGATATTCCGGAGCTCGATCAGGGGGAGCGCACCGCCGCCTGGCGGGCGGTGGGTCACGGGGTGCGGGTGACCGTCAACGTCACGGCCTTCGGCGGACCTGAAGGCGCGAACCTGTCCGGTGTTCTCATGGTCGAACCGCAGGACTGACCCCGCGGGGGTCAGAACCCCCACGGTGCCGGTGGCGGCTCCACCGGTGTCGTGAGGTCGAATTCAACCCGATACGCCAGCCCCGTGGCCTCCCGTCTCAACCCGTAGACGAACACGTCTCCCGGACGGATCTCGAGGAACCAGAACTGGCTCTCCCGCGCGGGCACCACGCCGATGCTGTAGGCGTCGGCGGGAAACTCCTGCCGCCACTCGGAGCCCGGCGAAAGGGTATCCCCTCCATAGTCCGTATTGGAAGCGTCGGGAGTGCCGTCACGGAGGCGATGATCGTGCTTGAGCCGGAGACCCTCCGCCGTCCGGGTGATGACCCAGGTCCGGGACCGATCGTCATCCACGTGCAGGGGAATCCGGATCTCCTCGGGACCACAATCCCTGACGTGCATGACAAGTTCGGCCTCCCACCAGTTGGAGTCGTCAGGGGCCTCCACAGGCGTCCCCATGAAGGCTCCCCCGCAGAGATCCCCGAGGCGGTCCCAGAACACCTCCTGTTCCGGGGTGAGTCCAGGGGCAGGGGCGACTTCCACTGGATCTTCCACCGCTGGCGAAGCAGTGGGTGGCTCATCGGAGGCAGGCGGAGGCGGGTCATCCGGTCCGCCGCACCCTGCTGCTGCCACGAGAAGCAGGACCAACGGTGTGAGGAGGGAGCCGCGGAAGGGGGCCAATGGCATGGTGTGGACTCTCGCAGGGCTGAAGGCTTGCGGGTGCTGATCCTCCGCCAAGAGTGCGGCCCTCCGGATGGGAGAGCAAGCCGGGAGGGCTCCGGCGGTCTCACCGTTCCAGCACCACCAGCCCTCCTTCTCCGATTCCCTGGGCGGCGAACCAGCCCCGGTTCGTTTCCAGCGCCGCCTGATAAGGGAGACCCGGAGCGTAGGTCGGGCAGTCCTCGGCCCGAACCTCGAAGCAGGGCTCCATCCCCAGAATGCGCTGGATCACCCCGTCCTCATCCAGGAAGGCGATGTCCAGCGGAATGCGCGTCCGGTACATCCAGAAGCCCTCGTCCGGTTCACGCCTGTCCCGGAAGAGGAAGAGCATTCCGGCGCCCTCATCCAGCCGGTCACGCCC
>PWZC01000306.1 GCA_003567615.1 Gemmatimonadota bacterium
CCGGAGGAAGTCGGCCTCGTGCCCCGGGGGGACGACGTGGACGCCGCCGGGCTTGGCTCGCTCCACCGCCAGCTTGGCCACCAGTCGGACGGTACCCCCGCCCACCGACACGGTGATCCCGGTTCGCTCCCGGATGGCGGTCTGGATCTGGCGACCCACCTCTTCCAACGGGGCGTGCCCGTGGAGGCGCTCGGTGCCGGTAAGGTCCAGGTAGAACTCGTCGATGGAGGCGGCCTGCACCACCGGAGCCAGTTCGTCCAGCACCTGGGCAATGGCCCGACTTCGCCGGACGCACGCCTCGCGGGGGACGGGGACCACGGTGGCTTCGGGGCAGAGCCGGAGGGCCCGAGCCATGGGCATCCCGGAGTGGACCCCGAATTCCCGCACCCTGTAGTCGGCCGAGGTGACCACGCCCCGCCCCGACGCACTTCCGCCCACCATGAGGAGCGGAGCCCGTCCGGCCCGCTCCGGGTCTTCCAGGCGGGCGACCTGCACGAAGAAGACGTCGCAGTCCAGAAGGAGGATGCGGCGACGGGGGGCGGCGGAACCGGTCAACGGGGGCATGGCTCTTCAGCAGGCGCGGACGGAACGCTCACCCCGCCTCCGGGGTGTCCCAACGAAGGCGCCGGGGGTGGTCTCCGGACCTTACGCCGGCGCCACGAAATGACCATCATCAGTGTACTACGGCAGAGCACGTATTCATCTGCGCACCTTCCCATCCACACATCTGGAGGTCCGATTTCATGACCTATCCCCATAAGCTTCCTGAGCTGGGCTACGACTACGACGCGTTGGAGCCGCACATCGACGCCCGCACCATGGAGATCCACCATACCAAGCATCACAACGGGTACACCACCAAGCTGAACGCGGCCTTGGAGGGTCACGAGGCCTTCCAGGGCTACACGGCGGAGCAACTCCTGCGCGGGCTCCTCTCGCTCCCGGACGAGATCCGCACCGCCGTCCGGAACAACGGCGGCGGCTATCACAACCACGCCCTCTTCTGGGAGACCCTGGCTCCCGGAGGCAGCTCCACGCCGGCCGGTGAACTGGCCGGCGCCATCGATGACGCCTTTGGCTCCCTCGACGCCTTCAAGGAGGCTTTCCAGTCCGCCGCCGCCGGGCAGTTCGGGTCCGGCTGGGGTTGGCTCGTGGTCGATCCCTTCGGCACCCTGAAGGTAATGGCCACGGCGAACCAGGACTCGCCTCTCATCAACGGGTCCACCCCCATTCTCGGGGTCGACGTCTGGGAGCACGCCTACTATTTGAACTACCAGAACCGCCGGCCCGACTATCTCAGCGCCTTCTGGAACGTGGTGAACTGGGACGTGGTGGGCCAGAAGTACGACGCGGCCAAGGGCGGGTGGCTCCACTCGGTGTAGGCCGCTTTCAGCCGGGTCGTGTCGTTCCGGCAATTCCGTTCGTACGCTGATCCCCAGGTCGGGTCAGGACGAACCTTCAGGGGAGGGTCTGGTTTCTACCGGGCTCTCCCCTGTTATTTTCACCACGGCCTCCGTGCGGCTTCGGTAGGCTCGGCCGGTCCCCGGCGCGGCTTCCGCCTGCGCTTCCTTCGCACTCCGTATGGGTTCATGTCTTCCACCGATCTGGCCTTCGCGGCCCTGGCCTTCACCTCGCTGCTGGCCATCATCAATCCCCTCTCGGCGGCCACCATCTTCCTGGGGCTCACGGCGGGGGCCCCTCGCGAGGTGCAGCGTCGGCAGGCTGTGGTGGGACTCGTCACCGCCATGGCGGTCCTCTCGGTCTTCGCCCTGGCCGGAGGCGTCATCCTGGCCTTCTTCGGCATCACCACCCACGCCTTCAAGATTGCTGGAGGGATCATATTCTTCGGCATCGGATGGGACATGCTTCAGGCCCGACGCTCCCGTGGGAAGGCCACGGAAGAAGAGGAGCAGGAGGGGGCCGAGCGGGAGGAAGTGGGGATCATCCCCCTGGGCCTTCCCACCATCGCGGGCCCCGGCGCCATCACCACCGTCATCGTCCTGGTGGCCCAGGCCGACACCCTGGCTGCCACGGTGGCCGTCTACGGGGCCATCGTGGCGGTGCTGGCCCTGACCGGGGTGGCGCTCATGGTGGCCCCCCTCCTCCTCAAGACCTTCGGTCAGACCGGACTGAATGTCATCACCCGGATCATGGGTCTCCTGGTCATGGTCATCGGGGTTCAGTTCGTACTCGATGGGGTGGGAACCGCCCTGGACCTTCTCTTTGGCGACGAGAGCCGGGGATGACGGGGCGGGTGGGTACGGGTGGGGGGACGGATGGCAGGGATGGCCCGGGATGTCGACGCCCTCCGTGCGGCTGCCGCACGCTGTGCCTCCTTCTTCTCATGGCTGCCGGAGCCTGGGGCTGCGGGGAGTCGGGGGAGGTGGAGGTCCGGCTGCCACCGCTGGACGTGGTCCCCCGAGCACCCTTCCAACTCATCCAGGTGTCCGACGCCCGAGCCGCCTTTGCCGAGACGCGGTTGGGGATGGCCAGCCCGGAGGAAGGCGCCGCGATAGCCGAGGGCGACACGGTCCAGGTGGCATTCACCCTCTCCGGGTTCGACCTCGGGGTGCCGACGCCGGGCTCCGGCGAGCGCGGTCTGACGCTGGCGGCGGAGGGGCAGCATATCCGTCTCCTGGTGGGGGACCGGCAGGAGGTGGTGGTGACGGACCTCGACGAACCGGTGACCCTGGCGGACTTGCCGCCTGGAACCCATCACCTCCGGGCTGTGCCCGTTACCGAGTGGTACGAGTCCGTCAAGACACCCGGGGCCTTCGTTCACCGGGTGATCCACGTGGGGGAGGGCGAGGATTCGCCCCGCCTGGATGATGGCGCCGTGCTGACGCCCATCCGCCCCTGGGGAGAATACCG
>PWZC01000454.1 GCA_003567615.1 Gemmatimonadota bacterium
AGGCCGTACACCTCCATGAACCGGGTCCTGCGGGCCTCCGGAAGCTCAGGTAGGGAGTGCCGGACCTCCTCGATCCACGCCGCGGACACCAGCACCGGCGGCAGATCGGGGTCAGGGAAGTACCGGTAGTCCTGACTGTCCTCCTTGCTGCGCATGGGGCGCACGGTCTGGCGACGCTCATCCCAGAGGAGCGTCTCGTGGCGCACCCGGTCACCAGCTGCTACCAGCGCCATCTGCCGGGCGATCTCAACCTCCAACGCCCGCTCGACTCCGGAAAACGAGTTCAGGTTCTTGAGCTCCGTCTTGGTCCGGAGTTCCCCACTGCCCCGGGGTCGTATGGAGACGTTGGCGTCGACACGCAGCGAGCCCTCCTCCATGTTGCAGTCCGATACATCCAGGTACTCGAGGATCCGCTTGACCTGGTCCAGGTAGGCGCGGACCTGGGCCGGCGAGCGGAGATCGGGCTCGGAGACCATCTCCACCAGGGGGGTTCCGGTCCGGTTCAGGTCCACGGCGGTGCGGTCCGGGACCCGATCGTGGATGGACTTCCCGGCGTCTTCTTCGAGGTGCATCCGGCGGATCCGCACGCGAAAGGTCTCGGGGGAATCGTCGCCCATCCGGACCTCCAGGAGCCCGTCGGTGGCCAGGGGCTCCTCGAACTGGGAGATCTGGTACCCCTTGGGAAGATCCGGGTAGAAGTAATTCTTCCGCTCGAAGACACTTCGCCGGTGGATGGTGCATCCGAAGCCCAGCGCCGCTCGCATGGCCAGCTCCACCGCCTCGCGGTTCAGGACCGGAAGGGCACCGGGGAGCCCCAGACAGACCGGGCAGACCCGCGTGTTGGGATCGGCACCGAACTCGGGCACGTCGGCGCAGAAGAGCTTTTCCCGCGTCCGGAGCTGGACGTGGATCTCGAGGCCGATGACCGCCTCCATCTCCCCGGCCGTCACTGCTCACCTCCCAGGCTCCGCTCCAGCGTCCGGGCCGCTGCCAGGAGGGGGGCCTCATGCCAGGCGGGAGAGAGGAGCTGGGCCCCACAGGGAAGACCATGGGTCGATCCCGCCGGAACCGACACGGCGGGGATCCCGGCCAGATTGGCCGTCACGGTGAAGATGTCGGAGAGGTACATGGAGACGGGATCGTCGGACCGCTCCCCCAGGGGGAAGGCCGGTGTGGGCGAGGTCGGGGTCAGGAGGAAATCGACACCGTCGGCCCAGACCCGACGGAAATCCCGGGCGATGAGCGCCCGGACCCGCTGGGCGCGTCCGTAATACTGGTCGTGGTAGCCGGCGGAGAGCCCGAAGGTCCCCAGGATGATGCGTCGGACCACCTCGGGGCCGAAGCCCCGGCTGCGCGAGGCCTCGTAGACCTCCTGGGTGGCCCGGGCCTCCGGGGCGCGCACGCCGAATCGGACCCCGTCGTAGCGGGCCAGGTTGGACGACGCCTCGGCGGTGGCCAGGACGTAGTAGGTGGGGACGGCGTAGCGGGTGTGGGGCAGCGACACACGGCGGATTCGAGCCCCCGCCGCCGCGAGATGCCGGGACGCCTCGTCGATGCGGGCCCGGATCTCCGGATCCAGGGTATCGGGGACGTACTCGTCGGGGATCCCCACCACCTTCCCCGCCACCCCGTCCTCCAGATGACCCACGAGGTCGGGCGCCGGAAGGCGGGCAGAGGTGGAATCCCGGGGATCGTGGCCTGAGATGGCTTCCAGGAGAAGGGCGGCATCGGCCACGGACGCGCCGAAGGTTCCCACCTGATCCAGGGATGAGGCGAAGGCCACCAGCCCGTATCGGCTGACCCGACCGTAGGTGGGCTTCACCCCCACGACGCCGCAGAGGGCCGCAGGCTGCCGGACCGAACCGCCGGTGTCGGAGCCCAGGGCACACGGGGCGATCCCCGCCGCCACCGCCGCCGCCGACCCACCGGAGCTGCCCCCCGGAACCCGGGAGGGATCCCGGGGATTGCGGGTGGGACCGAAAGCCGAGTTCTCGGTGGAGGAACCCATGCCGAACTCGTCCAGGTTCGTCTTGCCCCCCACCCGGCCGCCGGCGGCTCGGAGCCGACGCACCACGGTGGCTTCGTACGGAGAGCGGTAGCCCTCCAGGAAGCGGGAGGCACAGGTGGTGGGAAGGTCCAGGGTGCAGAGGTTGTCCTTCACCGCTACCGGAACCCCGGCCAGGGGGAACGACCCCCTCCCGTCGTCCTGGGAGACACCGGCCTCCTGCGCCCTGTCAGGGTCGGACAGGCTGAGGAAGGCGTGGATGGGCCGGGATCCCGAGTCGGCCTCACGGGCCCTGGCCAGGGCCTCTTCCAGGGGCCGGTGTGCCGGGACCTCGCCGACGCGAACCCGGCGAGCCGTCTCCAGTGCCGAAGGGGGCGTCATGCGCCTTCCTCCCGGGTTCCATCGACGGCGGGCAGACGGGGAACCAGGAAGAATCCCTCGGACCACTCCGGCGCCCGGTCTCCCGGTGCGCCCGTGGCGAGGGCATCCACCTCCTGTTCCACCTGGCGGAACACACCTCCGGATTCCGGAACCCCAGGATGCGCCGGGACACGGATGGGTGGCGGAAGGACCAACGCCTCCTCCGCCTCCGACACATCCACCTCCATGAGGGTGTCCACATGGGCCAGGATCCCGGAGAGCTCGGCATCCAGCCGGTCCGCCGCTTCGTCATCCAGGTGGATCCGGGCCAGCGCCGCGATCCGTTGAACTTCATCCCTCCCCACCGACATGGTCGCCTCCCCTTCGCGTGGAATGGACGGACCGCCCCCCCGGACGGTTGCCCCGGAGCCCGCCAATCGTCAGAAGTCCTTCTCGAGCCGGGCGTAACGGGCCAGAAGCTTCTTCCGGCCCACGGTGTCGAAGTCCACCACCACCTTGACGTCCCGGCCGAAGCCGGTGACCTCGTGCACCGTTCCGGAACCGAAGGTGTCGTGGCGGACCCGTTCGCCCCGGACGAGATGGGGCAGGTCCTGGTTCAACTCGTCGTCGGAGACACCAGGCGCCGACCGGGGGTCTCCCGAGGATCCGGCCGGCCCGCCCCCGAATCCGCCCCGGCGCAGGTTCGCACCGAATTCGTCGCCGCCCCCGCCCGACGGACCCCGACTCATGGCCCTCCGCTCCCGCTCCAGACGAGGGGTGCGTCGCGCTTCCAGCAGCTCGTCCGGGACATCCTGGACGAATGACGAGAGGGATCCGAACATGAAGTCCCCGGCACGCCGTCGCTCCCGGGCCCAGGAGAAGAAGAGCTTGGCCTCGGCGCGGGTGATCCCCACGTAGAAGAGGCGGCGCTCCTCCTCGAGCTGCGTCGGGTCGTCGTAGGCCCGTCCCAGGGGGAAGAGCCCTTCCTCCAGACCGGCGATGAAGACCACGGGGAACTCAAGACCCTTGGCATTATGGAGGGTCATGAGGGTGACGGCGTCGGAGTCGGGATCGTGCCGGTCCACGTCGGTGATGAGGGCCACGTGCTGGAGAAAGAGGTCCAGCTCGGTGAAGTGGTCGGGCGGCCCGTCTTCCCAGACCTCGACCCGCTGGGCGTCGAAGTCCATGGCGCCGGCCACCAGCTCCTTCACATTCTCGGCCCGATCCTCGCCGTCCGGGCCCTCGTCCAGGAGGTGGGTGATGAAGTCCAGCTCGTCCACCAGCTCTTCCAGGAGGGGACCCACCGAAAGGGACGCGGCGCGGGCGCTGAAACGCTGGATCAGTTCGGCAAAGCGCTGGATGCCGCGGACACCGCCGGCGTGCAGATCCGGCACCTCGTCGGCCCGCTTCGCCGCCTCCAGGAGGGAGAGGCCCTCGTCCAACGCCCAGGCCACGAGGCGCTCCTGACTGGTCCGACCGACCCCTCGCTTCGGGACGTTCACCACCCGTTCCAGCGCCGCCGAATCCCGTGGGTTCGAGATGAGGCGCAGGTAGGCCAGGACATCCTGGATCTCCCGGCGTTCGTAGAAGCGGACCCCGCCCACGATCTGGTAGGGCACGCCGCGACGTCGGAATGCATCTTCCAGCGCCCGGGATTGGGCATTGGTCCTGTAGAGGATGGCGAAGTTCCGGTACCGGTCCGCATCCCCCTCCCGGATCCGGGTCTCGATCTCCTCGACGATCCATCCGGCCTCGTCGCGCTCATCGGCGCACTGCACCAGGGTCAGACGCTCGCCTGCCTCCCGGTCCGTGCGGAGCGTCTTCTCCTTCCGGTTCAGATTCCGCCGGATCACCTCGTTGGCCGCCGAAAGGATGTTGGCGCTGGAACGGTAGTTGCGCTCGAGGCGCACCACGTGGGCCCCGGGGAAGGAGCGCTCGAACTCCAGGATGTTGGTGATGTCGGCGCCCCGCCACCCGTAGATGCTCTGGTCGTCGTCGCCCACCACCATGAGGTTCCCGTGGCCCCGGGCCAGAAGCTCCACGAATCGGAACTGGGCGTGATTCGTGTCCTGATACTCATCCACCAGGACGAAGGCGAAGCGTTCCCGATACCGTGCCAGCACGTTCTCGTGCTCGGTCAGAAGCTCGACGGGCTTCACCAGGAGGTCATCGAAGTCGAAGGCGTTCTGATCCCGAAGTGACGCCTGGTAGCTCGGATAGATGCGGGCCACGTTGCGGAGGAAGAAGTCGAACCCTTCCCGGTGCTCCTCGGCGAATGCGCCTGGACCGATGAGCTGGTTCTTGGCGTCGGAGATGGCCGAGCGAACCGCCTTGGGCTTCCATCGTTTCGGATCGAGCTGCTCCCGCTCCAGGGCACGCTTGATCTCCCTGAGGCTCTCCTCGGCGTCGAAGATGGTGAAGGCCGGGTCCCACCCCATGACCTCGGCGTGCCGGCGCAGCAGACGAGCGCCCAGGGAGTGGAAGGTCCCGATCCACGATCCCACCGGATCCCGGCCGAGCTGGGCCCGGATCCGTTCCCGCATCTCGCCGGCGGCCTTGTTCGTGAAGGTCACCGCCAGGATCCGATCCGGCGGGACTCCGTGCTCCTTGATGAGCCGGGTCACTCGGCTGGTGAGAACCCGGGTCTTTCCGGAACCGGCGCCGGCCAGCACCAGGAGCGGCCCTTCCACATGCTCCACGGCAGCGCGCTGCTCCGGGTTGAGGCCGTCGGAGGGGGGGGTGGAAGAGGGGGCCATGGTGATGGGTCGGGTGGGAGTCGGTTGGGGACGAGTGGGGAATCTGACGCCGGCCGGCCCTGAGGTCGACCCCCCCGGGCCTCCATTCAGCCGTCTTCCGGTGCGGCCACGGGCAGGCGGATCCGGAAAACCGTGCCCTCGGGACCGGTCCGGTGGAGTTCGATGGTCCCGCCGTGGATCCGTTCCACGATCCGCCGGGTCAGGGAGAGCCCCACGCCCCACCCCCCCGACTTGGTGGACACGCCCGGATCAAAGAGGCGATCCCGCACGGCCGGATCCACGCCAGGTCCTGTGTCGCCCACCTGAAGCACCACCTGGGCACCGTCGCCGGTGAAGGCTTCGATGGTGATGACGCCCCCCTTCCCGGCCAGGGCATCCAGGGCGTTCTTCACCAGATTCTCAAGCGCCCACACCAGGAGCACCGCGTTCCCCTGCACCGGGGGTAGGCCGCGCTCCATCTCAACGTCCAATCGCACCCCGGCCCCCAGGCGCGGGATGCGGGACCGCAGATACCCTTCCAGGGAACGGATGACCTCGGTCAGGGCCAGTGCTTCGAGCTCGGTGTCCCGGCCAATGAGCTCGAAACGACGACTCACCCGCTCCAACCGCTCGAGATCCTCGGCGATCTCCCGAGCGATCTCGTCTTCTCCCAGTCCACCGGGCCGTCGCTCCGGGCCGAGACGAAGGAGCTCGAGCCACCCCTGGAGCGACGAAATGGGGGTTCCGAGCTGGTGGGCCAACTCCCGGGCCATGGCCGTCCATGCCCGGTCCTCATCGGCCTTCCGCTGGAACCGGATGACGACGATTCCGGTGAGGAAGGTGAGCAGGAGCCCTGTGGCCTGGAGCCAGGGGATCCAGCGCAGTCGCTGGAGCTCCGGAGGATCCCCGTAGAAGATGAAGGACTCGTCGGTCTGGGGCACCGCCGGATTGCGCTCCGCCAGTCGTCGGGTGAAGTCGCGAACCCGAAGCTGCCCCTCGGGAGAGGACAGGTCCGCCTCGAACGGCAGGTTTACGGCGGACTGTATCGTGTCTCCGGGTCCCACGAGAACCAGCGGAACCCCCGACTCCACGATGATCCGCTGCAGGTTCACCAGCGCCTCGTCGGCTCGCAGCGGATCCTGGGACGCCATCCCCGTCTGCCCTTCGGCGAACATGCGGGTCAGGGTGGCGGCATCGTCGCGAAACACGTTGACGACGCGTTCGGTGTAGAGGAGATACCACCCCAGGAGCCCCAGGAAGAGGAGCGCCAGGATCCCGGTCCACCGGCTCCGGGACATGTGGCGCTCCCGCCCTCAGGCCGCGATGTGGTCCGAGCCGAACCGCTCGGCGAGTTCGGGCGGGAGCCCGATGGAACCGTCCTCCCGCTGCCCCACCTCCCACAGCGCCACCATCAAACGGGGCAGAGCCAAAGCCGACCCGTTGAGGGTGTGGAGGAACTCGGGCTTCTCTCCGTGCGCGGGCCGGAAGCGCAGGTTCGCACGTCGGGCCTGGTAGTCGGTGAAGACGCTGCAACTGGACACCTCGAGCCACTGCTTCACCCCCGGCGCCCACACCTCCAGGTCGTAGGTCATGGCCGACGAGAATCCCAGGTCACCGGTGGCCAGGCGAACCACACGGTAGGCCAACCCCAGTCGCCGCAGGATGCTCTCGGCCTCGGCGGTCAACTCCTCCAGCGCCTCTCGACTGCGTTCGGGCCGTTCGTAGCGGACCAGTTCCACCTTGTCGAACTGGTGAACGCGAAGGAGACCCCGGGTATCCTTCCCGGCGGCGCCGGCCTCGCGACGGAAGCAAGGAGAATAGGCCGTGTACCGCAGGGGGAGGTCGTCCGGCCCCAGGAGGGCATCCCGGTGCAGGTTCGTGATGGGAACCTCGGCGGTGGGGATGAGCCAGAGGTCGTCCCGCTCGGTCTGGTAGGATTCATCCCCGAACTTGGGAAGCTGGCCGGTACCCTCCAGGGCTTCCCGCTTGACCAGGTAGGGGACCCTGAGCTCCCGGTACCCGTGCTCGCGGGTGTGGATCTCCAGCATCCAATCAATGAGGATGCGCTGAAGGCGCGCGCCCTGGCCTACCAGAACCGGAAAGCCGGAGCCGGAGATCAGGGCCCCGCCCTGGAGATCCAGGAGACCCAGCGCCTCCCCCAGCTCCCAGTGCGGGCGTGCCTCGAAGCCGTGTCGCACCGGGTCACCCCAACTGCGTACCAACTCGTTGGCGTCCTCGTCTCCCTCGGGCACCTCGGCAAGGGGCAGGTTGGGAATGCCCAGAAGGAGTTCCTGGATCCGGTCATCCGCGCCGCTCACCCGGGACTCCAGCTCACTGATCTCGGCGCCCACCTCCCGCATCTCGGCAATGAGGTCATCGGCGGGCTCGCCGGCACGCTTCCGCTCACCGATCACGCGGGAGACGTCGTTGCGCCGGGCCCTGAGCTCATCCCCGCGGGTAATGGCCTCTCGGCGCACCTCATCCAGATCCAGGATCTCGTCGAGGAAGGCCGCTCCACCGGCTTGCCCACGGCGGGCCAGGGCGGCACGAATGGGCTCGGGATTCCGACGGATCTCTCTGAGATCGAGCATGAAGGCTTCGCTGTTCGGGGTCAGTCGTTTCGGGGGACGAGCCGACGGCTGTTGCACTCGGGACTCGTATCGTGCCGGAAGATGAGCACCCCATCCTCGGGGCGCAGGCTCACCACCTCGAGCTTTCCGTAGTAGGTGCAGATCTGCCCGAAGCGGCCCCGTTGCTCGTGGGTCCGCACGGCATACGTGTTCCCGACCTGGACGGGAACGGGTTCCCGGGTGATGTAGCGGGTCGTGTCGGAAGGGGCTTCCCTCAGATCGTCGAAGGCGACGCCGGGCATGGGAGCAATGCCGGCCCGGGAGGTTACGCCCAGGGCCTGGGGGGGCAGCAGGACCAGCGACCCGCCCTGTCGATCCAGGGCGAAATCCCAACGCCCCTGGCTCTGCGGGCTTTCCAGTACCACGCGACGCCGCTGGAGCATGTCAAAGGCCGACGGTCGATTCAGTTCCTGCCGATCCATGGCGTAGAGGGTGGCTTCGGCGGGATTCTCGGACCACTCGATCCGGAACGGGTCGTCCCCGCACGCGGTGGCCGTGAGGAGGAGACCAACCCCGAAGAGGAGGATGACGGCAAAACGACGGTTCACGATGGGAAGCTCCCGAGTAGAATCGGACCCACGCTGGACTTGACCCCATGGACGCAGGGTCGGACAGGGCCGAACAGGACCCGGAATCGTACCCCAGGATCGCCTGCGGTGTCAACCCTGGAAATGCCCCGTGGTTCTTGACTTTACACCCCCTCCGGAATAGGTTCCCGCCGGCTCGCCGGGAACAGCGGGCGCCCGGCGGACCCCGAGCCACCGGGCTCAGCATGGGATCCAGCCAGGGGCGGAGGCCTCATGACCGAACGAACGCTGCGACCGGCCGGTTCCCTGCGTCTCCTGGTTGCCGAGGATGAGCCCCACATCCGGCGCATCCTGGTGACCCTCCTGGAGGCTTCCGGCTTTCAACTCACCGTGGCCCATGACGGGCTGAGCGCCCAGGAACGGCTGGAGGGTCCGGAACCCTTCGACCTGGCCCTTCTGGATCTGCTCATGCCCGGTCGCACCGGGATCGAGGTCCTGAAGACGGTAAGAAGCCTTCCCCACCGTCAGGACCTCCCGGTCATCATCCTCACCGCCAAGGGGCAGGACGTGGACCGGAGACGGGCTTTCGACCTGGGCGCCGACGATTTCATCACCAAGCCGTTCAGCCCCAAGAAGCTGCTGGGTCGGGTGGACGAGCTTCTTTCGAATCGCTGATGCCGCCTTCGCCGACCGGCCCCCCCGACCCACGCAGTGATGCACCGGAGGCCCGGACTTCGCCCGATTCCCGGGATCCGCATCTTCACGCCGTGATCCTCGCCGGGGGAATCGGCTCCCGCTTCTGGCCGGCCAGTACACCGGACCGGCCCAAGCAGCTCCTACCCCTGGCCTCGGCCCGCCCGCTCATTCGGGATACGGTGGACCGGGCGCTGGGTCTGGTACCGGAGCGACGGCTTCATCTCCTGGCGGGGGCCCACCTCACGGCGCCCCTGGCGGCCGCTCTGGAGGAGGGTGGCGATTCCGGAGCTCCGCCCTCCTTCTGGGTGGAGCCGCGAGCCAGGGGGACCGGTCCGGTCCTGACATGGGCGGCACATCGGATCGCTCGGGACGATCCGGACGGTGTGATGATCTCCCTGCACTCCGATCACGCCATCGAGCCGGAGTCGGCCTTCCGAACCACCGTGGCCCGGGCGGTCGCGCTGGCTCGTCATGACGACCTTCTCCTGACCGTGGCGATCCCACCGGATCGCCCGGAGACCGGGTACGGGTACCTCCGGCCCGGCGATTCCATTCCGGGAGAGCCGGGCGCCCCTGCGGCATGGAAGGTGGGTTCCTTTGTGGAAAAGCCCGACCGGGAAACTGCTCAAGCCTATCTGGAACGTGGGTACCTGTGGAACAGTGGCATCTTCGTCTGGCGTGCCCGGCGGTTTCTGGCCGAGGTGCGCCTTCATGCTCCGGAGATCGCGGAGCATCTGCCCCTTCTGGACCGCGGCGAGGAGGAGCGCTTCTTCGAACGGGTCCCCCACATCTCGGTGGATGAGGCGGTGCTCGAGCGGAGCGGCCGGGTCGCGGCGGTGGAGGCCGGCTTCCGCTGGGATGATGTGGGAACCTGGGACGCCCTGGCCCGGACCCGTCGGGGTGACGGCGGTGGGAATGTGGTGGAGGGCCGGGGGTCGGTGGTGACCGGACGGAGGAATGTGGTATGGGCCGAGGAGGGAAGCGTGGTTCTCTTCGGAGTGGATGATCTTGTGGTGGTGCGGAGTGGCGAGACGACCTTGGTGACACATCGGGACCGGGCCGGCGAACTGAAGAGCCTCCTGGAAGCCCTTCCTCCCGGTCTCCGGGATCCGTCGCGTCGGGACGGGGGCTGAGCCGTGCGTACCCTCTACCTCTTCGACGACCGGGTGGCTCGAAGTTGGCACCCCTTCTCCACAACCCGCCCGGTGGGCGAACTCCTCTTCGGGGCCCTTCTCCTGCGGGAGCGAATCGAGCGGGCCGTGGGTCTCCGGGCGCGGGCCACCCTGGGGTGCCCTGAGCTCCAGGGGTTCTCCGAGGCCGGTGCGCCACCGGTCCCGGGCTCCGGGGAGACATCGGGGCCGCCCACCACCGAGTCGTTGATCGTACTCGGTCGGTGGGTACCCCCATTGACCTCGGCGCTCCCCCTCCCCGACCAGGCTCCCCCGGGTGGCCTTCGTCTCGTCTGTCGGGGAACGCCGGTGGGATGGCTCCTGCCGGTGGACGCACCTCTCCCATCACCGGAGGCCTGCTCCCTGAACGGGGACGAGGTCGGAGAGGGGGCGGACCCGATGGTGGGAGGGGAGCTCGAAGTACCCGGGAACGTCCTGGATCGGCCCTGGACCCTCATGGCTCAGAACGCGGAGCGGATCATGGGGGACCTGGCCGGCCTCTATCCCCACGGGCACGGGCCGGATGCGGCGCCCCTCGATCCACCGCCGGGCGTCTGGGTCACCGGCGTCCACCCGGTGAGTGCCGGCGCCGGGGTGGAGGTGGCGCCTGGCGTGGTCCTGGACGTCCGCGATGGGCCCATCCATCTGTCGGCCGGGGTCAGGGTTGAACCCCGCACCCATATCCAGGGACCGGCGTACATCGGGGCTGGAAGTCACCTGCTGGGTGGACGACTGGGCAGCGTCTCGTGCGGCCCGGTGTGCAAGCTCCACGGTGAGGTGGACTCGTCGGTCCTGAACGGGTTCGTGAACAAAGCCCACGACGGGCATCTGGGTCACGCCGTGGTGGGGCGCTGGGTGAACCTGGGGGCCATGACCACCAACTCGGACCTGAAGAACACCTACGGGCCCATCCGAGTCCAGACGGCGCCGGGAGCCACACCCCTGAATCCGGTGGCCGTGGACACGGGAATGATCAAGGTGGGCGCATTCCTGGGCGATCACGTCCGGACCGGGATCGGGACCCTCCTGAATGGAGGTGTCATGGTCGGGGCCGGGTCCACCCTCTTCGCCGGGCCGGTGATTTCGGGGTGGATCCCTCCCTTCTCGTGGGTCTCGGCGGAGGGAAGGCAGTCGGTGCGCCTGGACGCCTTCCTCACCGTGGCGGCCCGGGTGATGGACCGGCGAGGAATCCCTCTGGACGAAGGCGTCCGGGAGCTGCTGACCCGCCTCCATGGCGTGGCTTCGGGACAGGGAGCCGGAAGTGGAGCCGGCCCGGACTACGGCCGGGCGGGGAGGCGGACCCGGTGAAGGTGGCCATGCTCGGGAGCGGAAGTCGGGGAAACGCCACCCTGGGGGAGGCCGACGGAACCCGTATCCTCGTGGACGCGGGCTTCAGCGGCCGCCAACTGGCCGAGCGACTGAGGGTTCTGGGCATTGAGCCGGAGACCATCACGGCGGTGGTCATCACCCACGAGCACGGCGACCACACCCGGGGCGCCGGGGTGTTCGCCCGCCGCTATGGAACCCCCGTGCACCTGACCCCGGCCACCCTGGAGGCCTGTCGATCCCTCTTCCGGGGAGAGGAGCAGGTGGAGGTGTACTCCCCGGCGCGGGCCTTCGAAATCGGGCCCCTTCGGATCCACCCCTTCCTCACCGCACACGACGCCGTGGATCCGGTGGCGGTGACGGTGGAAGCAGTCCGATGCGGGACCCGCGTGGGGGTGGCCACGGACCTGGGCCGCCCCACGGCGGGGATCCGGCACAGCCTGGAGGGCTGCGACTTCCTGATCCTGGAGTCCAATCACGACGAAGCCCTCCTGCGCATGGGACCCTACCCGCCGTCGGTACAGGCTCGGATCGCCTCATCCCACGGGCACCTCTCCAATCACGCGGCAGCCCGGTTCGCCACGGAACTCCTCCACCCTCGCCTGACCGGGATCCTCCTGGCCCACCTCTCGGCGGAGTGCAACCGACCGGAGTTGGCCCTGGAGGTGGTGGGAGAAGCCCTGGAGAAGGTGGGGTGGCGGGGGTGGCTGCAGGTGGCTCCCCAGGACGCGCCGTCCCCGCTCCTGGACATTCCGGAGTTGCGCCGGAGGGCCGGGCCGCCCCAGCTCTCCTTCCTCTAGCGACTAGAGCCCGAAGAGACGGAGGAAGTCATTCCCCAGGGCCAGGGCCATGATGCCCAGGAGGATGAAGAAGCCCACCTGGCTCCAGCGCATCCGCTGCTCCGAGGACACGGGTCGCCCCCGAATCCCCTCGATGGCCAGAAAGACCAGATGGCCTCCGTCCAGGATCGGGATGGGGAGGAGGTTCAGAATGGCCAGATTGATGGAAAAGAGGGCCATAAAGCTCAGGAAGACCGGGAGACCCTCGGCCGCCGCCTGTCCCGATGCCTCACCAATGGTCACGATGCTCCCGAGGTTCCGGGCAGACACCTGACCGGTCACCAGATCGCCCAGGAAATTCAGGATGAACCCGGTGACGAAGACCGTCTCACGCCATCCCACCTCCACCGCCTCCAGCGGTGCGACCCGGGTGTAGGTGATGGGTGGATTCTGGGCCTGCACCCCGATCTGGCCGATGG
>PWZC01000412.1 GCA_003567615.1 Gemmatimonadota bacterium
CTGGGGCGTACCGAGCTGGCCTACGAGCGTCTTCGTGAACTGATCGTTCACGGATTGTTGGCACCGGGAAGCCGGATCATCGAGACGGAGGTGGCCGAGCGGCTGGGGGTGAGCCGCACGCCCATCCGGAGCGCGCTGCAGCGACTCCAGCAGGAGGGGTTCGTGACGGCGGGGCGGAGCGGAGAGCGCTCCCGTGCCGCCGTGGCTCCCCTCACCCGGAACGATGCCCAGGAGCTCTTCGAGATCGTGGGTTCCCTGGAGGGACTCGCAGCCGCCCGGACCGCACGCCTCCCCGCCGACGAGCGGGGGGCGGTGGCTGAGCGGCTGGGGGAGGCCAACGCGGAGCTCGCCGCCCTGGAGGGGGTGGCCCTGACGGATCGGGGCCGCTACTTCGACCTGGACAACGCCTTCCACCGCATCTATGTGGACGCGGCGGCGGCGGACCGCCTGGCGACCCTCCACGACGCGGTGAAGCCCCAGGCCGAGCGCTACGTGCGGTTGTATGTGCAGGCCCTGGGCAGTGAGGTGGGGACCTCCGTCCGGGAGCACAGGAAGATCATTGAGGCGGTCCGGATCGGGGCGCCGGCCAAGGCCCAGGAGGCCGTGTTCGAAAACTGGGGAAATGCGGCCCAGCGCCTGAGCCGCATCATCGACCGGGTAGGCGAGCGCGGGAGCTGGTAGGAGCCCCTTGCCACGATGGGGAGTGGTCCGTAATCTGCGTCCGATTCGGTATGCAGGAATGAAAACATAATGACCGCCTCTCCTCCATGGGCGGCTCCGGGAACGCGGAGGTCCGTCCACAATCCCAGCTACCCTGGCCCAGGAGCACTCGGCATGCGGTTTCTCGATCCACCGTGGGTCAAGAAGTACCTCATCCCCGGAGCCATCTTCCAGTCGGTTCTGGTGGGGGGCGGCTACGGGACCGGGAGGGAGATCGTGGAGTTCTTCACCCGCTTCGGGGCCGGGGGAGGGATCCTGGGGTTGGGGGTGACGGTCCTCTGCTGGATCCTGGTGCTGGCGGTGACGTGGGAGTTCGCTCGGGTCTTCCAGGTCTACGACTATCGGAGCTTCTTCCAGCGCCTGCTGGGGCGGGGGTGGGTGCTCTTCGAGGTGCTCTTCATCCTCATGTTCCTCCTGGTCCTGGCCGTGGTGGCTTCGGCCGCCGGGGAGATCCTGGAGACCCGCTTCGGAATCCCCTATCTGGTAGGGATCACGGCCATGCTGCTGGTGGTGGCGGCCCTCACCTTCTTCGGTCGGGACATGGTCACCAAGAGTCTGGCCCTCTGGACCCTCTTCCTTTACGGAATGTTCATCTTCTACTTCGCGGCCGCCCTCGGTCAGGGCAGCGAAGCCATCGCCGGGGAGCTGGCGGCCTGGGAGATGGCGCCGGGATGGGGGATGAGCGGCTTCCAGTACGCCCTGTACAACCTCTTCATCGTTCCGGCCATCCTCTTCTCGACCCGGGCGCTGGAGACCCGACGGGAGGTGGTGGGGTCCGCGGTGGCGGCGGCGGTGATCTGCGCCTTCCCGGCTCTCCTCTTCCACATCTCATTCCTGGGCGACTATCCCGGAATCCTGGCCCAGGAGATCCCGGTCTTCGCCATGATCACCTCGCTGGGGCTGGCCTCGCTCCTGGTCATCTACCTCATGGCCCTCTTCGGGACCTTCATCGAGACGGGAGCAGGACTCATCCAGGGGAGCATCGAACGGGTGGACAGCTACCTTCGGGATGCCCGCAAGGCCCGACTGAGCCCCTCCCATAGGGCGGTGCTGGCCGTGGGCGGAATCGGGCTCAGCGCCCTCCTGGCCACGGTGGGGATCATCCCCCTCATTGCTCAGGGGTACGGCACCATCGCCTGGGGTTTCCTGGCCGTCTACGTCCTCCCGGTCCTTACGCTGGGGGTGTGGAAACTGCGTCGAGCGAGGTAGCCAGGAGGAAGTGGGCGAAGGCCTCGCCCGGTGCACCTCTCTGGAAGCCGACGACCCGGTACCCTGCATCCCGGGTCTGGAGAAAGGCGGAGCGGGTGGACTCCCGCCAGCGCCGGGCGGCTCCCGCATCCACGCGCTGCACCACCAGGATGTCGGTGGGAATCCGGATTCGGACCCGATACCCGTCCGCCTCGGGTATCCACGCTTTGCTCTGGGCGCCCCCGGGGTTCAGGACCGGAACCTCCGACCAGTCGCGGCCGGCCTCCGCAGGTCGCGAGACCGGTCGATCCAATTCCCACCGGGCCACCATGCGATCGGTTCCGAAGTCGTGGAGGTCGCTTCCGGTCTCGCCGTACATCTCCTCCTGATAGCTCTCGATATCCACGCCGAGGTGGTTGAGGTTGAAGTGGGCGTTTGCCGCCACTAGGGGGTCGAAGGTCCATTTCATGATGGACACGCCTCGATCCAGGGCGACGCGGCGCTGGAACAGCTTGAGCTTACGCCCCAATGACCTTCCCCTCCATTCCGGTGCCACGCCCAGCATGTGGGACCAGTGCACCAGCCTTCCGTCCATGAGGCCCGTGATCCCGTAGACGAATCCCACCAGACCTCCCGCCCCATCGAAGGCTCCCGCCGACACCCCTCCGACGAGTCCGGTCACCTTGAGGATGGAGGCGGGCACCGTATCCCGGTACGTCTCTCCCCAGACACGACGCTGCAGCTCCACGCAGGCTTCCCGATCTGCATGGGAGTCCAGGAGGCGGATGGAGCTGGAGAGGGTGGCCTGGGGTGTGGTGGGCATAGGGGGCTCCGGGGAGGGAGAGTGCCCCGGGGGGATGGAGCACATGTGGGTGGGCGTCCGCTGCTACACACAGAAATGTATACGGAAATCATGGCGGCACGCTATCCTCCGTATCGGCACTCCGCAAGGTTCGCCGA
>PWZC01000341.1 GCA_003567615.1 Gemmatimonadota bacterium
ATGTGAGGCCTCCCTCGGTGGATGGGATGCCCCCGACTCTTCCGGCAAAAGGTAGGTGTCCACCGGCGACCGGACAAAGGTCGCCGGTGCCGGGTCAGGATCCGGGGTCGGTACCGGGTCCCAGGAGCGCTTCCACCATCCCGCGCACAACCGGGGGTTCGACCCCCACACTGCGGCCCACTTCCTCACCGGCGGACCAGAGAACCACCGTGGGCACGCTTCCGATGCGAAACCGCCGAGCCACCTCCGGTTCCGCCTCCACATCCACCTTCACCACCTGGAGGCGGTCGCCGCACTCCTCCGCCAGAGCCCGAAGCGTGGGGACGATCCAGGCACAGGGTCCGCACCACGAGGCGAAGAAGTCCAGGAGTACGGGGCGAGATGGATCCTGGAGAAGATCTTCCAGCTCCCCGCCGCCGGCGACGGGGAGCTGGAATGGATCGGGGGGAAGGGAAGTCACCCGTGGCCTCAGAAATGGTAGCGGAGGCGGAGGAGCGCCATACGCCCCACCTCAGGCGTTCCCGGGAAGCTGCGGAACGCCGTATCGAACACATTCTGCACCGAGAGCTGCGCCGTGGTGTTGGCAAGGCCCGGCAGCCGGTACGAGAGGTTCATATCCATGAGGGTGGAGCTCTCCACGCAGGGCCCTGCCGTGGAGGGGGCATTCGGGAGGCAGGCCAGCCCTTCGTAGACACCGGAGCTGGCAGGGAATCCGGCGGCTACCCGGACCCGACCTTCGGCACTGAGACCCGAGGCTCGATTCCGGTAGGCGGCGGAGACGGATCCCTTCCGACGGGGAGCGTTCAGCGTCACCACCTCGCCCCGGCTGGTGGTGAACGAGTCGTCGTTCACCAGGGAGATGGATCCGGAGAAGGACCACCGGTCGTTCACGAGGAAGCGAGCCGACAGGTCCACGCCCCAGAGGTCGAAGTCGTCATCCACATTCGTGTAGGTGGAGAGGAGTTGGGCGCCGTTGGCGTTGATGTCCGGGGAAGAGATGACGCCCATGGGCACCGAGGCGAGTCCTTCGGCGAGCTGGGCCACGGTGGCCTGGGCCGCCTCGGGCGACAGGCCCAGCTGCTCCAGTACCCCCAGGAGGTTGTTGGCCGCCAGGTACTGGAAGATCTCGGTTCCATTCATGGTGACGAAGGGCGTCCGGACCGTGAGCGGGGTCACGAGCTGGCTCCGCCGGGAATACCAGAGGTCCGCGGCCAGGAGTGCCCGGCCCCCGATGAGCCCGGTATACCCCAGCTCGAAGGTCGACTGGAGGGATTCCCGGATGGGATCCACGTCCGGGAGGTCCAGTGCCGACAGGCTGCCCACCTGACCCGTCACCGGATTGAAGAAATTGGAGCTGATGTCCTGCGCCGAAGGTTGGAGGGTCTGGAGGAAGGCCACGAGCTGCGGCGGAAGGTCCGGGTTCTGGGCCGCTGCCACCTGGACGGCCGCCTGCCAGAAGGCGGCGGCGTTGGCGGGGAGGAGCTGCTCCGGTCCACCCATGGGCTCCGGCGTGAAGGGCGAGCGCATGAGGTAGTCACCGGTCTGCCGGAAGCGGAACCCGTCGGTTCCCGTCCCCTGGACCCGCACGCTATACCCGAGCTGGGCCAGGGCGGCGTTGGGGAAGGCCGTTCCCAGATCCAGGAACTGGTTCAGCGAAGAGGGGGTCGAGAAGGCCCGGTTGTAGGTGGCCCGGAAGGCCTGCCCTTCCACGGGCTCATAGACCAGGGCGGCGCGGGGCGAGAAGATGGGATCGGGGAGGGCGGAGTGGGTGTCCACCCGGCCGGCCAGTACCAGGCTCAGTTCGGGAGTGAGCTGGGATTCGGTCTGCAGATAGGCCCCGAACTCGGTGGTATCGTCCTCGTCCTCGTAGATCCCGTTGATGGTCCCCTCGGTCTCGGGGTCCGTGTAGAGGAAGTCCAGTCCGTAGGTCAGGTTGTTGCGGGTCCCGATCCGGGTCCCGTGCTGGATCTGCCCCACGTAGAGCTTGGAACGATCCACGATGGGAGCGCCGTTCCGGAGGAGAAAGGTATTCCCGGCATTGCTCTCGTTCAGGTAGAACTGGGCGAAAAGGCGATCCCGGTTGAAACGGGCCTGGTAGAAGGTGTAGCTCCAGTCATTGACCTGGGCGGCTCCGAGACCCGTCATCTCCACCTGACTCGCGGCGTTGGAGCGACCCACGGTGAAGATGGCGGTGGCGTCGTCGGAGATGGCCCAGTCGGCGCGGACTTCGCCGGACCACCGCTCCAGGTCCGAACTCCGGGCGGCGATGCGGTCGATGCGGCGCTCGGCCTCGCCCTGGGGGATCCCCACAGCCCGCATGAGGTCGGCACGCCAGAACACGGGGTTCGAGTCGAACTTCTCCCGCTCCGCCACCTCCACCGGGTCCTGGAAGGCCCACTCCTCGGCGCGGAAGAGCTCTCCGGAGAACTTGATTCCCAGGTTGTCGGTGACCAGGTGCGATGTCCGGAAGGCGCCGGCCAGGAGGCTCTGCTCCCCACCCATGACGCTCACCGAGGTGCCCTGGTCCCGGAGCGGCGACTTGGTGAGGATGTGGAGGACGCCATTGGCGGTGTTGGGGCCGTAGAGGGCAGAACCGGGGCCCAGGACCACCTCCATCCGCTCGATGTCGTCGTCGATGGTGGGAATGAAGTTCAGCACATTGACCCGGAGCGACGGAACGCCGGCAATGCGGTTGTCCGTCAGGGTGTGAAGGGCGCCGGAGAAGATGTTGTTGAAACCCCGGACCACCACGTTGGTGGACTGGACGCCCTGCTGGATCACATCCACCGCCGGCAGGCTCCGGAGGTGATCCACCGGAGTGGTGGAGGGACGGTCGCCGATGATGTCTTCGGTGATGACCTCGAC
>PWZC01000407.1 GCA_003567615.1 Gemmatimonadota bacterium
GACGCGCAGATCGTCGCGGGGAATGTGGCCACGGCGTCCGGCGCGGCAGCTCTGGTGGAGCGCGGTGTCGATGCCGTGAAGGTCGGAGTCGGTCCCGGCTCGATCTGTACAACCCGGGTGGTGACCGGGGTCGGCGTCCCCCAGTTGACGGCGGTGATGGACGCGGTCCAGGGGGTGGAGGGGCGGGTCCCGGTGATCGCCGACGGCGGGATCCGGTATTCGGGAGACCTGGTGAAGGCCCTGGCGGCGGGAGCCGACTGCGTCATGATGGGATCCATGTTCGCCGGGACTGAAGAGGCTCCCGGCGAGAGCTTCCTCCTGGAGGGGAGGCGCTTCAAGCTGGTACGGGGGATGGGTTCGCTCTCGGCCATGGAGGAGGGGTCGGCCGATCGATACTTCCAGGACGGCCAGCCCGATGTGCGGAAGCTGGTCCCCGAGGGGATCGAGGCTCGCGTGCCCTACAAGGGCCCGGTGAGCGATACGGTCTTCCAGCTTGTGGGTGGTCTGCAGAGCGGAATGGGATACTGCGGTGCCGCCGATCTGGACGAGTTGCGGGAGAAGGCTCGCTTCTACCGGGTGACCTCAGGCGGGTTGCGTGAGTCCCATCCCCACGACGTGACCATCACCCGGGAAGCTCCCAACTACCGCCTCTGAGCCGCCCAGGAAGCTCATGGGGCCAAGTGTGCATGGTTGCCCGACGTCCGGCAAATGGTAAGTTATCAGGTTGGGGTCACCGGCTGCGGTGACCCCGGCTCTGCTTCGCCTTGTGCCTTTGTCGCCCTACGCCAGCCTGGGACTCCATGGATTCATCCTCGCCTCTCCGCCATCTCCGGCCTGGATTGTGGATCCTCCTGGGGGTGGCCTCGTTGGCACTCAGTGGATGTCACCGGGTGGGCATGGAGGGGGTCGGGACACAGCCGGCACCCACGCCCCCCACGGAAGATGCCCGGGACGTGGCCACGTCACCGACCGGGGCGGAGACACAGGTGGGGGAGCCCAGGCCTTCCCAGCGACCGCTTCAGGTGAGGGATGGCCGACTGTCCGCCCCGGATGTGGATCTCGGCTCCCTGGACCCCATCCTCCACGCGCGCGTTGCCGAAGACCCTTGGCAGCAGGAGCGCACGGAGTTCTGGATGGAGTTCTGGACCACCCGCTCTCGGGGCCACTTCGAGCGGTACCTGGACCGGATGGGGGTCTGGCAGGACTTTGTGGACCAGGAGCTGGCGCGCCGGGGGCTGCCTGCGAGCCTCAGATACCTCCCCATCGTGGAGAGCGGTTACCACCACTCCATCCGGAGTCGGGTGGGCGCCACCGGGATGTGGCAGTTGATGCCGGCCACAGCCCGCGGCCTGGGACTCTCGGTGGACGGAATCATCGACGACCGCCGGGATCCGGTGGCCTCCACGCGGGCGGCCCTGGACTACCTGGAGGCCCTGCACGCCCAGTTCGGGTCATGGTTCCTGGCTCTGTCGGCCTACAACGCAGGCCAGGGCCGGATCTCCCGGATCCTGGATCGCCACGCTCCGGATCCGGCCATGCCCGCCGACGAGCGGTTCCTCCGCGCCCGTGCCCACTTTCCCGCAGAGACCCGCGAGTTCGTTCCCCGCTTCTTTGCCGCTGCGGCCCTGGCCTCGGCGCCGGAGGAGCACGATCTGCCTCCCGTAAATGGGGCCCGGCGGATCGCCTTCGAGGAGGTCGTTGTTCCCGACGCCACCTCGCTGGACGTGGTAGCCCGGGCCGCAGGGGTGGACCAGGGGGTGATCGAAGAGCTCAACCCCCACTTCCAGCGCGGCTTCACACCTCCTGGGCAGGAGCGCGTCATCCGGGTACCCCCGGGAACGGCCGGTACCTTCGAGGTCCGATATGCCCAGATCCCGGCGTCGGAGCGGATCTCCTTCCTCGAGCACCGGGTCGCTCGGGGAGAGACCCTCTCCCACATTGCGCAGCGGTACGGGGTCAGTCTGGCGGACTTGACCGGCTCCAACCGGAACCTGGATCCCCGCCGCCTTCAGATCGGACAGGCTCTGATCATTCCGGTCGGGGGCGCCCGACCGGCCGCTGCACGGTCGCAGGTTGCCCAGAGTCCCGCTTCCACGGGTCCGTCCGATGACCAGGGCACTGGAAATGGGAACGGCTACGGGAACGGATCTTCCTCTGCCGTGACCTCCACCCATGTGGTGGCTTCAGGCGAGAGCCTCTGGACCATCGCGCGGCGTTATGGGATGGCGGTGTCCGATCTGCAGAGCATGAACGGCCTGGGGAGCGCCGCAACCATCCAGCCCGGGCAGCGCCTGAACGTCCGGGGGACCCGTCGGGCCCACACGGTGGGACGGGGTGACACCTGGGGCGGGTTGGCTCGGCGGTACGGTGTGACATCCGCCGATCTGGCGCGTGCCAACGGCCGGACCACCTCGGACGTCATCCGGGTCGGCGAGGAACTCCGGATTCCCTGAGCTGTTCTTCGACACCACCGAGGGAGGTGGGGCGGGGCGGGACCAGGGTCCGGTTCAATCGGATCAGGAGTCCTGACAGGAGAAGCTGGGGGTTCACATTGCCGGCCGCCTGTTCTCGGGCATCGTGAAGGGCTTCCATGCTGCGAGCCACGGCGGCGGGATCGATGCCCAGCTCCTCTACCGTTCGGACCAGCCAGTCTCCCGCATCCCGGTTGAGGAGCGCTTCAGGCGCCTGTCTGGCCGCCGCCAGGTCCCGGAGCCAGACCTCCAGCCCCAACAGAAGCTCCCGAAGCCCCCGCGCGCCGGAGGGTGCGTACTGGAGGGCTCGGGAGAAGCGGTGCGCCGGGTCGTCGCTCAGGGCGTCACGGAGAAGGCGGAACGATTCCTTCCGGAGCATCTCC
>PWZC01000448.1 GCA_003567615.1 Gemmatimonadota bacterium
ATCTTCTTCATCTCCTTGAACTCCTTCAGGAGACGGTTCACCTCGGCCACCGATCGACCGCTTCCGTTGGCGATGCGCACCCGCCGGGACCGATTGATGATATCGGGCTTCTGCCTCTCTTGCGGGGTCATGGAGAGGATGATGGCCTCGATGTGCTTGATCCGCTTGGGATCCAGATTGGCGGCGGGGATCCGCTTGCCGAGCCCCGGGATCAGCTTCACGAGCTGTTCCAGGGGCCCCATCTTCTGAACCTGCCGCATGGCGTCGAGGAAGTCCTCGAGGCTGAACCGGCCTTTGTCCATCTTCCGGTTCAACCGCTCCGTGGCATCGTGGTCCACGGCCCGCTGGGCACGTTCCACCAACCCCACCACATCGCCCTGCTGCAGGATGCGACCGGCCAGGCGCTGGGGATCGGCCGAATCCAGATCGTCGACGCCCTCGCCCACCCCGATGAACTTGATGGGCTTGCCCACCACGCTCCGGATGGAGAGCGCCGCCCCGCCTCGAGCGTCACCATCCATCTTGGTGAGGATGACGCCGGTCACGTCCAGGGCCTCATCGAAGCCCTGTGCGATGCGGACCGCCTCCTGCCCCGTCATAGCGTCGGCCACGAAGAGGATCTCGCTGGGCTTCACCGCATCCCGGATGCGGGTCAACTCATCCATGAGGCGCTCGTCGATCTGCAGACGCCCGGCGGTATCCACGATGAGGACCGCACGGTTCCGCCGACGAGCCTCGGCCACGGCCTCGCGGGCGGTGGCCACCGGATCTCCACCCGTCTTCCCGGGATGGATGGGAACGTTGATCCGCTCGGCCAGCGTGGTGAGCTGCTCCACGGCGGCGGGACGCACCAGATCGCAGGCGGCCAGCATGGGCTCGCGACCGTCCCGGAGGAAGCGCCGCGCCAGCTTCGCCGCCGTGGTCGTCTTTCCGGACCCCTGCAGGCCCACCACCAGGATGACGGTGGGAGGCGACGACGCCCACTGCATGGAGGGTCGCCCTTCGCCCATGAGCTCGGCAAGTTCGTCGTGGACGATCTTGACGATCTGCTGGCCCGGCGAGACCGCGGCGATGACCTCTTCGCCCAGCGCCCGGGCCTCCACCCGCTTCAGGAACTCCCGGGTGACCTTGTAATTGACGTCCGCTTCCAGGAGGACCCGGCGAACCTCACGCAGCCCTTCCTTGATCATGGATTCGTTGAGCACGCCGCGCTGCCGCAGGCGGCTCAGCGCGGAGTCCAGCTTTTCGCTCAATTCATCAAACATGATCCCACGGATCTCCCGACACGGTACACGTCACCCGGCCCTGGTAGGGCGCAGAGCTTTTCAAGTTAATGACCGGGGGGCACGGTGTGAAGGCGCAGCGCTGCCGGTCATGTCCCCTCCGGCCCCAGTGCTCCGTCACGACACCCGGATGATCTGACTCCGACGGGTCCCCACCGACACCATCTCGATGGGCGTTCTGGTCAGCTCCTGGATCCGGTCCAGGTAGCGGCGGGCGTTGGTCGGGAGATCGTCCAGGGTGCGAGCCTCGCAGGTCGAACTCTGCCAGCCCGGGAGCGTCTCCAGGATCGGCTCCGCCCGGTCCAGCCCCAGGGTATCGGCGGGAAACTCGTGGACGTCCCCGTCCGGGGTTCGGTAGCCGGTGGCCACCGAGATCTCCGGAAGTGAATCCAGCACGTCCAGCTTGGTCACGGCCAGACCGGTAAGCCCATTCACCCGGGCCGCGTAGCGGGCCAGGACGGCGTCGAACCAGCCGCACCGCCGGGGACGTCCCGTGGTGGCGCCGAACTCTCCACCCAGCGTGCGCATGTGCTCGTTCATCTCGGGCTCGAACTCGGTGGGGAGGGGGCCGTTGCCCACCCGGGTGGTATAGGCTTTCACCACACCCAGGACCGAATCCAGACGGGTAGGCCCCACGCCGATCCCCACGGCCGCGGCGGCGGCAGTGGTATTGGACGAGGTCACGTACGGGTAAGTGCCGTGGTCCAGGTCCAGCGCCGTACCCTGGGCACCTTCCAGGAGCACCCGCTCGCCGTCTTCCAGGGCCCGCTCCACCTCCAGGCCGACGTCGGTGGCCAGCGCCAGGAGACGGGGCCGCAGTGTGAGGGCCTGCTCGGTGGCGCCTTCCAACTCGGCCTCCGGATCCAGCCCCAGGGCACGGAGCCGCCCCCGGGCCCGGTCGAAGCCCCGCTCCATGAGGTCGCGGAAGCGGTCTTCCCGAGCCAGGTCGGCCACCCGGATCCCGCGCCGAGCCGCCTTGTCCTCGTAGGCGGGTCCGATTCCCCGCCCCGTGGTCCCGATCTTGTCCACGGCCTGGTCCTCCGTGGCCCGATCCAGGACCCGGTGATAAGGGAGGAGGAGATGGGCCCGAAGGCTCACCCCCACCCGGCCTTCCACCTGGATGTCCCGGGCGACGAGGGCGTCGTATTCCTGGAAGAACTGGATCATGTCCAGGACGACCCCGTTACCGAGCAGGCAACGCTTCTCGGAATGGAGGATGCCGGACGGGATCTGGTGGAGGATGAACTCCTTCTCCCCCACATGGACCGTGTGACCGGCGTTGGCGCCCCCCTGGTAGCGGGCCACCACATCCATGTCCTCCGAGAGGACGTCCACGATCTTCCCCTTCCCTTCATCGCCCCACTGGCACCCCACGACCACCACACAGCGGCTGGATCCGGCTGGCACGTGCACCGTTCGAACGCTCCTGCTGGACATGAAAAAAGCCCTTCCCGGGGGAGGGCTGTGAATTGGACAGAAGAGGTTCCCCTCTGGATCCTTCGGGAAAAGCTATCGAAGGATCCGGAGGGGTGTCAAGCGAAGGGGACCTC
>PWZC01000432.1 GCA_003567615.1 Gemmatimonadota bacterium
CACAACCGCCGTCACCTCCTCCTCCAGCCAGTCCACCAGACGGCTGAACGGATCGAAGCCCAGGACCCGGGGTCCGTCGGCCACGAAGTTCGAGAGGGCGTTCACGTCGTAGTAGTAGAGGCGGCCGTCCCGGTCGTCGATCATGTACTCCACGCCACCGATCTCGATGCCGGCCGTCTCCATGATCCGCTCCACCGCCGCCACCACCTCCGGGGGCGGCGTGTAGGCCTCGACCCGCAGATCGTTCCTGGGGGCGTCTGCGGGACACGCAGCCCGTTCCAGCGCCGCGCCGTCCACACTCTGGCACACATCGGCCGGGCAGAGGTTGAACTGGTCGCCGGGGGTGTAGATGCGGATGGCGTAGAGGAAGCGTCCATTGAGGATCTCGACCCGGACGATGCGCCCGTCCCGAGCCGGAATGAACTCCTGGACCAGTCCGATCCCGTCGATTCCGAGGCTGATGGCTCCATCCGAACCTGGAGGAAGGGCGGCGGCCCGAGCCAGCGCCTCCGGGGTCTCGAATCGCACCACACCGGCCCCACTGCCTCCGATGTTCGGCTTCACCACGACCGGAAACCGGAGCCCATGGGCCGCTCCGGGCAGATCGGCGGGAGCATGGACGAGGCGAGCCCGCGGCGCCGGGAGCCCCAGATCAGCCAGGAGCGCGAGCTGGGCGGCCTTGGACGTCTCAATGGCCCAAGCCTTGGGACCGTTGATGACCCGCGACCCGCGCCGGACCGCGGATTCCAGCACCTCGGTCGTATAGAACACCTCTCCGGGGCCACCCCTGAGCCAGGCGGAGGGACTCATCCGATTGAAGAGGACAGGCGGAAATCCATCGGAGACTCCGGGGTCGAAGTGATGTCCCTGGACCGGGATGGCCTGGTACGGAAGGCCCCGGCGGTCCAGCTCCTGGAAGAGGGGCCGGAACCAGTCCGGGTGCTCATAGAGAATCCCGAGTGGGGAGGGGTGACGATCTGGGGAGGGGTGACTCATCTGGATGTGCTCCTTTGGAGGGGCCGGGGCTCGGGCATTGTGATCCTGGCGGCTGTCGTGTCGGCCAGCTCGGGACCGGGGTGTCGGGGGTCTGAGGCCATGGCTTCATGGTGAACCGAAAACGGCCCCCTCTCCGCTGGGGAGAGGGGGCCGTTGGAGGTCCCGGGCCGTGGAAGAGGGCCGTCTAGGTGGGCCCCGAGTCATTGGCGAAGGGAAGTCCGGCCGCCGCTCCCGTGCGGAAGGATCCACACGGACGACAACACATGCACATGGGCATGCACATGTACGCCGGAACAGGAGGATGGGCCTCCCTCATTCCAGGTGCCGTGGGCCGGAGATTGTTTCGCATCGGTCGATGGTACGTGCCTGGGAGTCGTCGGTCAAGGTCGGGCCGATGTGGGTGGATGGCCCCCCGGCCCCGGCCATCCGGAACACGCTCCTGGGAATCGGCGGGTCGCCGTTCCCACTCGCAGGGATCATCGAACTTGCCGACTCTCGGCCCAAGTCGTCACTTTCCCCGCCGACCCTCATCCCAGGAGGTGCCCTGTGTCCCGACCCCTGCCGCCCCTGCGTCCCGGACTCCGCCCGTCCTCCGGCCGTCTTCTCCGGTGGAGCCTTCTCCCCTCCTTGGGCCGGGCTCCCCGCCGCCGCCATCTCCCAGACTCCGGCCGGCTGCCGCGATTCATCCTCCTCCCTCTCCTCATGGTCGCGCCCTTCGCGGCGCCACTTCCCGGCGCGGCGCAGATCCTCTCCGGCTCGGCGCAGGCCCCACCTGAACCAACCGCACTCGAACGAGCTCAGCCCACTCCCGGCGCGACACGGATGCCCGGAAACGACTCAGCCCTGCGACCCCTCCGGATCGAGGACTACTACCGGATCCGCAGTGTGGAGTCGCCGGAAATCTCCCCCGACGGGCGCTGGGTGAGCTACACCGTCTCCCTCCCGGTGGAAGAGGACAATGGGACGGTTCGGCAGGTCTTTGTGGTCGCGGCGGATGGTTCGGCGGCACCGATCCGGGTCCTCCATGAGGGGGACGACGTGAGCGACTCCGGTTGGGATGAGGAAGGCAGGCTCCGGTATACCGCTGGGGACGAGGTCTGGATTCTGGATCCCGGTGATCCAACCGCACCACCGTCGCCGGCGGCCGCGTCCGGTCCAGATGGGCTGGCGAGCCCCGATGGTCGATGGGTGGCCCGCGTCGATACGGTCCAGGCGGAGCCTCGACCCGAGCCACCCATGACCGACTTCCAACGTCGCCATCAGGAGCGGTTCCAGGGAGCAGACTTCGACTGGTACCCCTTCCGCTCCGATGGGCGACCCTTCCCTCTCCCCGACCCATCCACCATCCCCGCCCGGGAGGTGTTCATCCAGGCCGCAGACGGGAGCGGGGCTCCCCGTCCCCTCACCTCGCTGGGGCTCCAGGCTGGGGGTCTCGCCTGGCTTCCGGGGGGCGAGGCTCTCCTTTTCACCGTCAACGAGGGCGATCTGGATGAGGTGGCCTACGGCTCCACCGACATCTTCCAGGTGACGCTGAGTGGCGAGCTCACCCGCCTCACCGAAGACGGCTACAACTACGGGAATGTGGAGGTTTCTCCCGACGGCAGGTGGGTCTCCTACATCCGCTCGTGGGGCACGGACTTGATCGTGGAGGAAGGGCTGGATCACGGCGGTCCCAGGGACCTCTATGTCCAGCCGGTGGAGGGGAGTGACCTCTCGGCGACCTGGGGTGACCCCATCAATCTCACAGCCGACTGGGACCTGGATCCGTCCAGCCCTCGCTGGTCTCCCAGCGGCGATCACATCTACTTCACCGGAGGCGTGGGGGGGGCGGTCC
>PWZC01000007.1 GCA_003567615.1 Gemmatimonadota bacterium
AACAGAATCGTGGGTGATCCGGGCCGGATGCCCGAGCTACAACCGGGAGGAATGCCGTGCTGATTTCCATCGGGCTCGACTACCGGACCATGACCGTCTCGGAGCGGGAACGCTGGGTCATTGCCGACGACCGGGTGCCTCACCTGTACAGGGAGATGCACCGGGCCCAGATCGAGGAGTTGGTTGCCGTCCGGACCTGCAACCGGACGGAACTCTACGCATGGGGAACCGGCCGGGAGCCGGACCCCGGCACCCTGGCGGCACTCTGGGCGGGCGCCATCGACCTGGAGAATCCTCCTGAACACCGACTGGTCATTCGTCGGGAGACGGGAGCGGTGCGGCACCTCTTGAGAGTATGCGGGGGGCTCGAGTCCCAGGTTCTCGGCGACATCCACATCCTGGGGCAGGTGCGACGCGCCTACCGTGAGTCCGTCCACTTCGGTGGGGCCGGCACCCACCTCCGCCGCCTGTTCGACACCGCGATCCGAGCCGGAAAGCGTGTCCGGACCGAGACGGAGCTCATGGCCGGACGTAGCTCCGTGGGTTCCGAGGCTGCTCGGTACCTGGTCCGCCGACTCCCCGCCGACGGAACCGTCATGGTGTTGGGGTGCGGCAAGGTTGGGTCCCACGCCGCCCAGACGCTGGCGGAGATCGGCCATCGACGCGTGATCCTGGTGAACCGGACCGACGCCCGGGCCGAAAAGTTGGCGCGGGAATGTGGGGTCGACTGGGCCCCTTATGCCCAACTGAGCCAACTGCTCGGAGAGGTGTCGGGGGTCATCGTCGCCACCGGGGCCTCGACGCCCATCCTTCATCCCAGCCACATCCCCCCCGGCGATCGGCGGCAGACTCCGCTGGTCCTGGTGGATGTGGCCCTGCCGCGGAACGTGGCCCCCACCGTGGCCGGCGTGCCCGGGGTGGTGCTCCGGGACCTGGATGACGTCCACCCCGAGGCCGGACAGGTGGAGGCGGCCCGGCGGGGCGCAGTCCCTGCCGCCGAGGCGGTGATCCAGGATGAGCTCCGGGGCTTTCAGGACTGGAGGAGCACCATTGGAGCCAGCCAGGCCCTCCGGCCCCTCCGGGAGCTGGTCCTGGATGTGACCCGACGGGAGGTCGGGTATACGAGTCGGGAAGACGAGGAGGTGGAGCGCGTGGCTCGCCGCGTCGCGGCCAAGATCATGGCGCGTCCCATGATCGCCCTCCGGGAATCCGGTGCCGATCAGGAAGAGGTCACGGGCCTGGCCCGAACCCTCGAGCGTTTGTTTGGATCGTCCCTCACAACACATACGGAGAACGGATGCCGGGATTCCCCCTGACCCCGAACCCCGAACCGGTCCTCATTCCGGACTGGATCGCCCACGACACCCCCCTTCTTCCCCGCGCCCGACGGATCCCACTCCTGGGCCGGGGATCCGACCCCGGACCCCTGCGGCCGAGGGTGGCTCACTGGATGCAGGTCCTCCAGGAGCACCTGACGGAGTTCTTCGAGGAGGCGGATGGCGGGGGGCGCTTCCGGGAAGATGTGTGGAATCGGCCGGGAGGCGGCACCGGGGTGTCCCGGGTCCTCTCCGAAGGTCGGACCTTCGAGAAAGCGGGGGTCAATCGGTATACCGGAGGAGGCCCCATCGCCCGGGCCGAGGCGGAACGACTTGGAGCGCGATCGCTCCCCCCCGGGGAGATCCGCTTCTTCGCCACCGGGGTCAGCGTGGTCTGTCACCCCCGAAGCCCCATGGTTCCCATTGTGCACATGAATGTGCGCTACTTCGAGCTGGAGGGCCCGGACGGCGAGCGACTGGACCACTGGTTCGGCGGTGGGCTGGACCTCACTCCCACCCATCCCTTTCCCGAGGACGCGGTCCACTTCCATCGCACCCTCAAGGCGGTCTGCGACAGTTGGGGCGCCTCCCTCTACCCCGGGTTCAAGGACTGGTGCGACGACTATTTCGTGAATCGTCATCGGGATGGAGAACTCAGGGGCGTCGGCGGCATCTTCTTCGACAACCTCCGGCCTGAGGTTGACGGCCCCATGGAGGCCGAAGAACTTTTTTCATTCGTTCGGGACGTCGGCTTCTCCCTTCCTCCTGCGTATGGTCCTCTGGTCGAAGCCCGACGGGACACTCCCTGGGGTGCTCGGGAGAAGGAACTCCAGATGCTCCGACGGGGCCGCTATGTGGAGTTCAACCTCGTTCACGACCGTGGCACGCGCTTCGGCCTCCTCACCGACGCCCGGATCGAAAGCGTGCTCATGAGCATGCCTCCGCTGGCCCGGTGGGAGTACGACGTCACCTACGAACCCGGTAGCTTTGAGTCGCGCCTGCAGGCCATGCTCCGACCCCACGACTGGGCATCGGGCATCCCGTCCGCCCTCGCCGAAGAGTCTCATGAGCACATCCAACGATCCGAGGGAGCGCAGCCATGACGACGCTCCCCTGACGCTCCGTCTTTCCGACGTTTCCAGCGACGATCGACGGAGCGTCGGTGGGAAGGCCGCCTCCCTGGGTGAAATGATCCAGGGACTTTCCCAGGCGGGGATCCGGGTCCCAGGCGGATTCGTCACGACGAACCACGCCTTCCAGCTCTACCTCGACAGCCCGCTCGGCCGGGATGTCCACCTCCTCTTCGAACCCCTCCCGGAACCGGACCGGCAGCCCCTCCGGGCCGCCGTCTCCGGTGCACCGGACCTGCGCAGCGCCATCCGCCGTGTCCTCACCGTAGCCCACGGGGAGGAAGCTTCCCTGCAACCGGACCCGGAGATCCCCGTTTCGTCCCGCACGGCGGCAGCGCGGGAACTGGTCCTCGCCACCCCCCTCCCCCCGGAGATCCAG
>PWZC01000092.1 GCA_003567615.1 Gemmatimonadota bacterium
CCTCTTCCGTATTCCTTGCTGCTGAAAAAGGGATCGAAGACGTGTTCGACATATCGGGGGTCGATTCCGCCCGCCCGGTCCCTGACGGCCAGAACGGCGTAGCGCTCCTTCGTGGGGCGCCACGCCTTCGGGAATCGGTTGGTGGTGGGGATCTCCTCCCGGGAAACCTCCCGTACGGCAATGCTGATCAGGCTCCGGTCCGGACCGGCTGCTTCCCATGCGTTGGCCACCAGATTCTTCAGGACCTGGTGGATCTGCTCCACGCTCACGTTGACGGTCGGTCCAGGGGAGGAGAGGTCGCTCTCCAAATTCGTCCCGGGGGGCATGGCAGCCCGCACCACAGGCAGGCTCCGTCGGATGACCTCCGAGAGATCTTGCGGACCCTGCTTCTCCTTGGCCTGACCAAGATAGCTCAGCAGCATCCCGCTGACCCCCCCTGCCGCACGGGCGGCGCAGAGTGCTTCGCTGAGCCGCTCCTTCGACTCAGTGCCGGTGGGGACGTCGCTCAGAACCCCTTCGAGGTTGTCGATCATGACGGAGAGCAGGCCGTTGAAATGGTGGCAGCCCCCTCCGGCCATCCGGCCGCGGCAATCGTCCCTGGGGTCCTGTCCATTCGATGTCATGACGCTCACCACCACCCTTCAGTCGAGGTCTCAGCGTGGGAATACAGCCTATCTGCACCCATAAGCATCGCAGACTCCACCGCCGGCGGGTATCACTCAAACGGATGCTCACCCCGCACGAATGATCATGTAGTTCAAACGGACTAGTTCTTTGGGATGACCGATCCCGCCTTGTCTACCTCTTCGGTAGATCCCGCTCTTTTCCTACTCCTGCCCCATGTCTGCGGTTACCTGGGTGAGCGATATTTACGATTCCAACTGAGAAGCCCCTTCGCCGCACTGCTTCCGCCGGGCCTGCAGGGGATATGGGATGAACGCCGCGATACACCGAGAGGGTCGGACACTGATCGTCCAGTTGGCTGGCGACTGGAAGCTGGCCGGGGCGATCCCCCGCTTCGGTCCCCTCTTGGAAGCTGAGGGTGACGCAGGTGGGGCTCAGGCGGTGGACTTCGATACGGCAACGCTGGGCCACTGGGACAGTAGCCTGCTCGCGTTCCTGGTCCAGATCTCCGATCACTGCGAAGTCCACGACCTCGAGTTCCGGGAAGAGAACCTCCCCGACGACGTCATTCGCCTTCTGGAGTTGGCCCGCATCGTTCCGGAGCGGGACGTCGACGATAAGCCGACACAACCGTCACTCGTGGCCCGACTCGGCCAGAAGGGCCTCGCCGGCTACGACGCCTTCATGGCCGCAGTGACCTTCGGAGGCGAGGTCGCCGGTGGCGTGGGCGGGTTGCTCAGGGGGCGGGTCCGCATGCGCTGGCGGGAGTTCTGGGGGGTGGTGCAGTCCAACAGCTCGGGAGCCCTCCCCATCGTGACGCTCATCTCGTTTCTGGTGGGGATGATCATCTCGTTTCTCGGAGCGGTGGTGCTGCGCCGCTTCGGGGCCGGTTACTTCGTGTCGTATCTGGTGGGATATGGGATGCTGCGCGAGATGGCAGCCCTCATGACGGGGATCATCATGGCAGGGCGGACCGGGGCCGCGTTCGCCGCAGAACTGGGCAGCATGAAGATCACCGAGGAGATCGACGCCTTCAGGACGCTGGGGATCTCGCCCGTTGATCACCTGGTGCTGCCCCGGGTCCTGGGCCTGCTGGTGACCATGCCGCTTCTCACCATCTACGCGGCGTTCATCGGCATCCTAGGAGGTCTCGTGGTGGCCATCAACGTACTGGATCTCACCACGACCCAGTTCACCGGCGGTCTGTTGGCGGCGGTGACTCTGTCCGACGGGCTCCTCGGCGTCTTCAAGGGCACCGTCTTCGGCCTGATCATCGGGCTGGCCGGTTGCATGAAGGGGATGCAGACCGGGTCGGATGCCGGTGCGGTGGGCAGAGCCGCAACGTCGGCCGTGGTCCTCGGCATCACGCTCATCATCGGGGCGAACGCCGTCATCGACTGGTTGGCCGTCCTTCTGGACATCTGATGAGGACCTCTGACAGGAGCCGAGCCGGACCATCGAGGACGACGCACGTACCAAGGGAGGCGAAGGAGATGGGGTACAACGAAGAGACGGCGGGCGCACCCATCGAGGTGCAGGGACTCACCATGCAGTACGGGCCACTCATCGTCATGGAGGATCTGAGCTTCCAGGTCCGCCGGGGTGAGATCTTCGTCATCATGGGTGGAAGTGGAAGCGGCAAGAGTACCCTCATGCGGCACCTGATCGGTCTCCAGGCACCTGCCAAAGGCACCATCCTGTTCGAAGGCATGGACATCCTCCAGGCTGACGCCACGATGCGCAGGGAGATCCTCCGCCGCATGGGGGTCCTGTACCAGAACGGCGCCCTGTGGAGCGGGTTGACACTGGCCGAAAACGTGGCGCTTCCGCTGGAGGAGTACACGGATCTGGATCCGGAGACCATCGACGAGATCACCTCGCTCAAACTCGCGCTGGTGGGTCTCAAGGGGTTCGGCTCGTTCTACCCCTCCGAGATCAGTGGTGGAATGAGAAAGCGCGCGGCCCTCGCCCGGGCCACGGCCCTCGATCCGGAGGTCCTCTTCTTCGATGAACCGTCGTCGGGACTGGATCCCATCACGGCCAGCCGTCTGGACGACCTGATCCTGCAGCTCCGTGCGAGCTTCGGCACCACCGTGGTCGTGGTCAGCCACGACCTTGCCAGCATCTTCAAGATCGCGGATCGAGCCCTCTTCCTGGACATCAAGGAGAAGAGGATGACCGCCCTCGGAGCTCCTGCGGA
>PWZC01000208.1 GCA_003567615.1 Gemmatimonadota bacterium
GCACCTTCCACGAACATGGTGCGGTTCCCCTGGATCCGGAGGGTGGTGAAGAGGGCTCGGACGATGGTGCCCAGCGCCAGGATGTAGGAACCTGCCGCCTCCAGGGAGACGTCGGGGGGGAGGGGGTGGCACTGGGGCGCCTGCACCACCAGAAACTGCTGGTGGCTGCCCTCTGCCGTCTCGTACCCCTGGATGCGGAAGCTTGCCGACATGGGGTCCCGCCCCGCCTCCGGGGCCAGGAGCTCGCTCTGGCCCGAGTAGATGGCCACCAGGTCCCCGACCCGGAGGCGACCTTCGGCCTTGACCGCCTCACCCATCTCCGCCACCAGGGCCGCGCCACCGGAGCCGGTGACCTGGACGTCCCGCTCATGGCTGTCAAAGGGCGAGACCGGGATCCCGGTGATGGCCCAGATGTCGTTGAAATTCACCTCCGAGGCCAGGACGTAGAGGAGGACCTCGTTGGGGCCGGGGCGCTCCACCGGGACGATGACGTCGCCCTCCACATCCTGGGGTTCTCCGTGCCGGGGCTCGCCGGTCTCCGGGTCCTTGGTCAGGCCCATTCCGTACTGGTAGGTCGGGATGGGTGTGAGCCCCGGGAAGAAGGGACTTCCCACGGGGAGGAGGTCTCCGGCTTCCTCCAGATCGGACGCCTGGGAGAGGGGGATGATGCCGCCACTCCTGACCGGCAGGGGGGCGCTGCGCCGGTCGAAGAAGGCCTGGATCCCGGCCTTCCCGCCCTCCGGGTCCACCACCGCTTCGGCGAAGAGGCGGGCCTCCCTGGCCAGCCCCTTCTCCAGGCCCTCGCGCCACCCGGTCCGGATGGCCTCCAGGACCCGATCCAACGCCTTCTCCCGACCCACGGCCCGGGCCTGACCGATCAGGCGCTGCACCCGGGGCGAGGCCAGGAGGCGCTCCACCTCCAGAGTGCCGGGTCGCTCCCACTGGTCACGCCGGGCCTTCACTTGGCGGAAGGCTTGCCCCAGCTCGCTCCCCTGGGGATCCAGGGCGTAGGCCCGGACCAGCGCCGAGGCCCGGGCCACCACGTCCTCGCCGCCCTCGCTGAGGCCGTCGACGATGCCCCGATCCCGGGCTTCGTGGGCCTCCAGCGGTCGACCTCCGGCCACGATCTCCACCGCCTCGAGGAAGCCCTCTTCCCCCTGCCGGTCCGCCAGGAGGCGGGTGAGGCGCTGGGTGCCCCCGTAGCCCGGGAGGAGGTTGAGGCCGATCTCGGGCTGGCCGAAGGTGGCGGTGGGCTCGGCCAGACGGAGGTGGCAGGCCAGCGCGAACTCCATCCCTCCACCCAGCGCCACTCCGTTGATGGCGGCGAGGCAGGGCTTCTCCATACGCTCGATGGTCCGGAATGCCAGGTGTGCCACATTGGGAAGGGTGACGGCCTCGTCCACATCGTGCATCTCCTCCAGGAGCTGCCGGATGTCGGCGCCGGCCACGAAGGAGCGCGTCCCCTCCCCGGTGAAGATGACGGCCACCACGTCGTCCCGGCGCGAGAGGTGCTCCACCACCGTGACGAGCTCGTCCAGCGCCCGCTCGTTCAGCGCGTTCACCGGCGGGTTCGTCACGGTTACCAGGGCGAGACGGGCGTGGGGGTGGAGGACCGGTGCCACCGGATGGTACTGGACCCGGAAGTAGCGCCCCTTGTCCAGGATGCGCTGCTCTTCGCGGATCCTCTGCCGTGCCAGCCAGTCGTCCACGATCTCCCGGAGCTGGGGGATGGCCTCGGGGTTCCGGAGGGTGGTGGTGTCGCCCACGGGTCGGCCTTCCACCAGGGCCCGGACCATTCGCCGCATGTACTTGCCGCTTCGGGTCTCCGGGAAGGCCGGGACCTCCAGGAACTCCTCGGGCACGGCCACCGCCCCCTTCTCCCGGCGCACCAGGTCCACCAGCCGGCGCCGGTCGTCGGCGGTGATGCGCCGCCCCGGGGCAGGGGTCACGAAGGCCAGAGGCGTCAGCCCCTTCTCCCGGTGCGGGGCGCCCACCACGATGACGTTCCCCACCGGCGAGCCCGGGTTGAGCTGCTTGTCCCGGAGGATGGCTCCTTCGATCTCCTCGGTCCCCATGCGGTGACCCGAAACGTTGATGACGTCGTCGCTCCGGCCGTGGAGGGAGAAGCTCCCATCCGGGTGGCGGATGGCGAAGTCGCCCTGGGTGTAGGCGAGACGACCCTTCCACCGGTCCCAGTAGGTGGATCGGTAGCGCTGGAAGTCTCCCCGCCACGCCGGGTCGACCCGGTGCCCGTCCACCCGGAAGTTCTCCACATCGCCCCAGACGGTGCGGGCCAGGTACGGGTATGGGGCGGTGATGACGATCTCCCCCTTCTCCCCGTCCTCGGCGCGGCGCGGCGTGACCCGGCCATGGGCATCGGGGGCATCTTCGGGTCGCCAGACGTCGCCGAAGACCCAGGGGAGGGGGTAGGTGTGGGCGTCAGCGCGGAGGGGGAAGTCGCCGTTCCCGTAGAAGTGGGTCCAGACGATCCCACCGTGTTCGGTGGCCCAGTACGAATTGATGTACCAGGGGGTCATGAGATCCATGCCGAACTGCTGCACCGTCGGGGAGGTGGGCTCGGCGCAGAAGGTGGCGACACGGAGCGATGACATGTCGTAGGCCCGGACGTCTTCCACATTCTGCGGATCCGTCATCACCGCCTTCAGGAAGGTGACCCCGGCCTTGAAGATGTTCACCCCGTAGCGTTCGATGATGGAGGCGAAGCGACCGGCCGAGGGAAAGACCGGGGAGCCCTCCGCCAGGACGCTGGTGACCCGGGTGGTGAGGGCTGCCGAGATGAGGTAGCTCTGCCCCGTGATCCA
>PWZC01000373.1 GCA_003567615.1 Gemmatimonadota bacterium
AGCCTCGGAGCGTCGTCTGTGGAGCTCCGGTCATCCATGCGGGAGGGTTCTATCCCTTTGCCCCGGTGGGGGCGACGCTCCCAGGGGACTTCCGGATCCGCAAGGCCCGGATCCGCGGCGAAACCTCCTTCGGCATGCTGTGCTCGGAGCGGGAGCTGGGGCTTGGACCGGATGGCTCCGGGATCCTGCATCTGGAGGGGGAGTTCACGCCCGGGGCTCCGCTGGTGGAGGCGCTGGGACTGGACGACGTTCGCCTCGACGTGGAGGTGACGTCGAACCGCCCCGACCTCCTGAGCCATCGGGGGATTGCCCGGGAACTGTCTCCCTCGGGCGAGGCGGGTCTTCGTGTTCCCACCATTCCCGGGCTCCCGCCGACCGCGCCTGCCGACGTGTCGGTGGTGTCGGATTCCAGGGAGGCCTCGGCGGGAGGGGTGACGGTTCGCATCGAGGATCCGGAACGCTGCCCTGCCTACCTGGGGCTCGTCATTCGCGGCGTGGAGGTGGGGCCGTCACCACTCTGGCTGCAGGAGCGACTGCGGGCTGCCGGTAGCCGCCCCATCAACAACGTGGTGGATGCCACCAACTACGTCCTTCTGGAGCTGGGTCACCCCCTTCATGCGTTCGACCTGGGGCGCATCCGGGATCAGACCATCCTGGTCCGGCGCGCCGGCCAGGGCGAGACCATCCGGACCCTGGACGAGGTGGAGCGAACCCTCACGGGCGACGATCTGGTCATTGCCGATTCTTCTCGGCCGGTGGCGGTGGCCGGAGTCATGGGAAGCAGCGACTCCGAGGTGGACGAGGAGACCCGTGACGTTCTCCTGGAGTGCGCCCTCTTTGCCCCCGGTCCCATCCGCAGCACCCGGAAGCGGCTCGGACTGTCCACCGACGCCTCCTACCGGTTCGAGCGCGGCGTGGACCCGGCGGGCCTGCACGGGGCGATCCTCCGGGCTGCCCATCTGATCCTGGCCACCGCCGGTGGGACGATGGAAGAGGCCGTGGCCGAAGTTCGCGCCCAACGCTTTGAGCCCTCCCGGGTCCGTCTTCGCATTCCGCGGGTGGAACAGGTTCTGGGGGTCCCCTTCTCGCCTGACCGGATTCGCGAACTCCTTGAGCCTCTCGGCTTCTCGCTGACAGGTCCGGAAGACGGGGTCTTCGTGGTTTCGGTGCCGGGGTTCCGGAGTTGGGACGTGACGCGCGAGGTGGATCTCATCGAAGAGATCGCCCGTACCCACGGCTACGACGAGTTCCCGGAGGAATTGGGGGCCTATCGACCCGGTACCGTGCCCGATCATCCGCTCTTCCTTCTGGAGGATCATCTCCGGGACGAGTTGGTGGCTCGGGGTCTCTTCGAGGCCCACACCCTGACCTTCGCCGGCGAGGGCAACGGAGAGGTGGCGCTGGAGAATCCCATCTCCGCCGAGGAGGGATTCCTTCGTCGCACCATCCTGCCGGCACTCTTCCGGAGATTGGAGTACAATCTGGCCCGGGGAAATCGGGATGTCCGGCTCTTCGAGATGGGCTCGGTCTTCCGGAAGGGGCCCGAGGGAAGCGCTCCGGATGAGGCGACCCACCTGGCTCTCGTCCTCCATGGCCGGCGGCGTCCCCCGCACTGGAGTGTCGAGGACGAGATGGTGGATGCGTGGGATCTCCGGACCCTGGTGGAAGCCGTCGTCCAGGCGGTCCCGGGCTACGCCGGGGGCGGGATCGGGCTGGTCCCGTCGGTGGACGATGTGCCGTCGGCGCCCCACTGGTTCACCGCCGGTCACGGATGGGCCCTGGCCGATGAAGCCGGAAGCCAGGTGGGATGGGCGGGGGCCGTGAGACCCAAAGGCCTGGACCTGCCCCGCTGGGCCGGGACGGTCTGGGCTGCTGAACTCCGGCTTCCGGCAGAGCCCGAGGCGGCACCTGTCCCCACCTTCATCCCCCTGCCGTCCCATCCCGGGGTCGACCGGGATCTGGCGCTCCTCCTGAACCGGACCCATCCGGTGGGTGAGGTGCTGGAGCGGATCCGGGCGAGCGGGGGTGCGTTGCTGCGGGATGTTGATGTCTTCGACGTGTACGAGGGCGATGGAATCCCGGAGGGACATCGCTCCGTGGCCATTCGGCTCCGTTACCAGGATACGGAGCGCACGCTGAAGGATGCGGAGGTGGACCGGGAAGTGGACCGGGTGGCCGACCTCCTACGCCGGGAATTCGACGCGGGGATCCGTGGACGCGGGGACTGAGTCACCGGAACGTGAGGCCCTGACCCGCCTCGAGTCGGCGGTGGGACGGATCCTCACGGAGCTCTCCCGTGTCCGCGAAGAGCTGGCCCGGGAGCGGGTCCGTCTGGCGGCGACGGAAGAGGCCCTCCACGTGTTCCGCCACGGCGACGAGGATCCGGTGGCCCTTCGTGGTCGGGTACAGTCACTGGAGAGGGAGAACGAGGACCTGAAGGAACGGGTGGCGAAGGGCCGTGAGGTGGTGCAGCGCCTCCTTGCCAGGGTCCGATTTCTGGAGGAGCAGGGGTGAGCGAGAACAGGGGACGACCCGGCATCGTGACGGTGCGGATTGCGGGAGAGGAGCACAATCTGCGGTCGGCCGCCGATCCGGAGTACACCCGGGAGTGCGCTCGCTATCTGGATGAGCGGATCCAGGAGATCCGTAGATCGGCCGGCGTGGTGGAGGCGCATCGCGCCACCATCCTGGCCGCCCTCTCCCTCACGGATCAATTCCTTCGTGCGGAAGGCGAGTTGGAGAGGCTGCGCCGCGAGGTGGCCTCCAGAGCCACGAATCTGGCCCGTCGCATCGAGCACGAGGAATCGCC
>PWZC01000238.1 GCA_003567615.1 Gemmatimonadota bacterium
GGCGAGGCCGGATTCTGGGTCCTGGACCGGGCGGCCCACCGGGTGGCTCACTTCGACTGGGAGGGATCGCTTCGGTGGTACGCCGGACGACGGGGGAGCGGCCCAGGCGAGTTCCTGAATGCCCGAACCCTTCAGACGGACCCGGACGGCGCCGTCCACATCCTGGATGCCACCAATGCCCGGATCTCATCGTTTGATGCGGCCGGACGCCTGACCAGGGAACTTCCCCTGGGGGAGCTGGACGGCACCCTGCACACCTTCGCCCTGGCGCCCGACGGGATCTTCGGCATGATCACGGACGGGGGGTTGGTTCCGGTTCGAGTGGACTGGGAAGGGCGGGTGGAACGGGGCACGCCCATTCCCGTCCCGGGTGTGGCCCCCACGGCGGCGACGCTGGCGCTGCAGGGGCACGCCCTGGCCCTCAGGGACGAGGGGGGCGGGATCGACGGTCGGTGGGTGTACGCCTTCACAGTGGGCGATGGCTTCTTCCGCATGGACGGCCTCTCCTCGCTGGGCGACCCGGCAGCCTACCCGGAACCCATCCCCTTCCCCGGCGTGGCGGAAACTCAGTCCCGAGAGGGTAACCAGACCGTGACCATCCGTCAGATGGAGCCTCCCACCTTCGCTGCCGAGGAGGTGTCCGCACGAGGCGACCGAATGGCCATCCGCTTCTTCGGGGAGACTCCGGAGCGGGGACGCTGGCTGGATCTCTACGAAGCGGAGTCCGGGGAGTACCTGGAGAGTCTTCTTCTCCCGGCGGCCGGTCCGGCGGCGTGGGAGCCGGACCGGGTCGTTCTCCTTCCGGCGGATCCGGAGATCACCCTCCTGGTGCTGCAGCCCCGACGGGACTGACCGAGGCGGTTCGGGGCGAAGGGCAGGGTAGCCCGGGGCCAGGGCGGACCGGGCGCCGCCGCGGCCCACCGGCCCGGGGATCCTGGACCCTTGCCCCCGGTGCGGCCCCGGGATAGGCTCGGGTGCGACCCCCTCTCAGCATCCGAACCCGGAGGTTCCCTGTGGCCGGCGAAACCCTCGCTGTCGCGCTCCTCACCGAAACGTTCCACGACCGGGAGGGCCCGGATCGACTCCGACTTCGCCTGGGACAGGCCCGGACGAAGGGAGCGGAGCTTGCCGTTCTCCCCGAACTCCCCCTCCATCCCTGGTTCCCGGCTTCGCGGGATCCCCGCCCCGACGCGGCGGATCCGCCTGGGGTGGGGCGGGAGCGCCGCCTCGCCGAGGCCGCCGCCGCGGAGGGGATCGCCGTGGTTGGGGGCGCCGTTGTGGAGGATCCCCAAACCGGGCGGAGGTACAACGAGGGCCTCCTCTTCGATCACCGGGGAGAACTCCTTCAGCGCTACCGCAAGACCCACCTTCCCCGGGAGGAGGGCTTCTGGGAGGCGGAGCACTACGACGCGGGCTCAGATCTCCCCATCCCGGTCCCGGTTCTGGGTTTTCCCGTGGGTGTGCAGGTCTGCTCCGATGTCTACCGTCCCTCCGGCTGCCAATTGCTCGCGCTGGAGGGAGCCAGGGCGATCCTCCTTCCACGGGCCACGCCAGGTGAGAGCTGGGATCGTTGGCGCATGGTCCTTCGGACCGTGGCGCTCATCTCGGGCGCCTACCTCATCTCGGTGAATCGACCTGAACCGGAGCCCGGGGTCCCCATTGGAGGCCCCTCGGTGGTGGTGGCCCCCGACGGGGAGGTACTCCTGGAAACGGTGGACCCTGTCGCCGTGGTGCTCCTGGAGGCGGAGCGGGTTCGTGCGGCCCGGAACACCTATCCCGGGTACCTGGCCGTACGGGATGACCTCTACGCCAGGGGATGGGCCCGGGCTCGACCCGGCGCCGCCCCCGGCGGGGCGCCAGCCGGCGAGGGGTCCCCGTGAGGAGCGGGGTGCGGCATTTCCGGGCAGGGTCACGGGATCACCGGACTGGGTCACGGGATCACCGGACTGGGTCACGGGATCACCGGACTGAGTCACGGGATCACCGGACGCAGGCCAGGTGTGGGCGGCTCCGGTGCCGCAAGGCCGGTGGCCCGGGACCTGTGGAATGGACGCTGCGCGCGGGCGCCATCCTGGCGTTGGTTCTCCTCGTCGGGTGCGGTGTGGGCGATGGCGGGATGGACGGGAACGGAGTCGGGAATGGCGAGGTGGCGGAGGGCGGGTTCCACGGCTCCCTCCTCCACGAACGGCTGATGGATCGACTCGCCGAAGAGGGCGACTCCATCCACATCGGTATCGCAGTGACGGACATGGAATCGGGCCGGACGCTGGAGATCGACGCGGAGCGCGTCTTTCACGCCGCCTCCACCATGAAGGTGCCAGTCCTCCTGGAATGGTACCGTCAGAGCGAGCTGGGCCTCCGCTCCCTGGACGAGGGCGTACGGGTCCACAACCGCTTCCGGAGTGTCTACGACGGGACCGAATTCGTGCTGGACGAGGACGTGGACCAGGGCCTCATCCAAGCTCTGGGTGAAGAGCTCCCCGCCCGGCGCATCGCCGAGGGGATGATCCAGGTGTCATCCAACCTGGGGACCAACATCCTTCTGGAACTGCTGACCCCCGACTCGGTCCAGGCGACCATGGCCCGCATCGGGGCGCAGGAAATGCAGGTTCTCCGGGGAGTCTCCGACATCCCCGCCTTCGAGGCGGGAATGAGCAACCGGACCACGGCCCGGGCGTACGTCAGGGTGCTCGAAGCCATCGTCCGCTGCGAAGTGACCTCCCAGGCCTCCTGCGACGAGATGATGGAGATCCTGGAAGGACAGGAGTACCGCTCCGAGATTCCCGCCGGCATTCCTCAGGCTGCCTA
>PWZC01000299.1 GCA_003567615.1 Gemmatimonadota bacterium
CACCAGGTCCGGGCCCACCATCTGGCGCGGATCGATGTGGAGCCTGTCCTCCGGAAGGTGGATGTGTTCGGCTTCCACCTGGCGGCGCTGGATGTCCGTCAGAACAGCGCCTTCCACGATCGAGCCATGGCTCAGCTCCTGGAGGTGGCCGGAATCGACGGAGGTGAAGACTTTGCGGACTGGCCCGAGACGCGCCGGGTCGCCTTCCTGGACGAAGAACTGCGGAGTTCGCGGCCCTTCGTCCGGGATCCGCGCGGGCTGGGGGGGGAGGCCGGAGCGGTTCTGGAGTGCTACCGAGCCCTTCGTCGCCACATGGAGGAGTTCGGACCCGGGGGGATCGGTTCACTCATCGTAAGCATGACCCGGAGCCTATCGGACCTTCTGGTGGTCTATATCCTCTGCCGGGAGGCCGGGCTCACCCGGACGACGCCAGAGGGCCAGGCGTGCGTGCTTCCGGTGGTGCCCCTCCTGGAGACCATCGACGATCTGGAGAGGGGTCCGGAGATCCTGGATGCCTTCCTGGCCCATCCGGTGACCGAGCGAAGCTTTGCCTGGCGGCAGGCGAATCTGGGCACCGATCGCTCCCAGCAGGTCATGGTGGGGTACAGCGACAGCAACAAGGACGGCGGGATCCTGGCCAGCCTGTGGAGCCTTCACCGGGCCCAGCGCGCCCTTGCCGGGACCGGCCGGCGCCGGGGGGTCCGGATCCGTTTCTTCCACGGCCGGGGCGGCACCATGAGTCGGGGGGCCGGGCCCACGCACCGGTTCATCGCGGGACTTCCGCCTGAGACGATCCAGGGCGACCTGCGCCTCACGGAGCAGGGAGAGGTCATTGCCCAGAAATATGCGAACCTCCAGACTGCCCTGTACAACCTGGAGCTCCTGCAGGCCGGGACGGCCGGGTTGACGCTCATGCCGGCCCGCCAGGAGTCGGCGGGGCAGTTGGAGTCTCGGCTCGAGGGGGTGGTGGACCGGCTCTACGATTACAGCCTCGAGGCCTATCGCGAGCTGATCCGGCACGACGGGTTCGTGTCCTTCTTCTCCCAGGCCACCCCCATCGATCTCCTTGAGGCGAGCCGCATCGGTTCCCGTCCAGCCCGCCGCACCGGCGCGCGGAGCTTTGCCGATCTCCGGGCCATTCCCTGGGTCTTCAGTTGGAGCCAGGCCCGCTTCGTCCTCACCGGGTGGTATGGGGTGGGGTCGGCACTGGCGCGGCTCAGGGAGGAGGACGGCGAAGCCTTCGCCCTCCTGAGCCGGCACGCGGTGGGGTTCATGCCCTTCCGCTACGTCATCACCACGGCCTCTTCGGCCATTGCCGTGGCCGACCCGGAAATCATGGCAGCCTACGCTGGCTTGGTGGAGGACCAGGGGGCGGCGGCCTTCCACCTGGTCCGGATCCGGGCCGAGTACCTGCGGACGCGGGAGATGCTGGAGGGCCTCTACGGGCACCCTCTCCGGGAACGTCGCCCCCGCATGTATACCATGATGGGATTCCGGTCCGAGCGGCTGCGTCCCCTCCACCACCTCCAGATCGGCCAGCTCCGCCGGTGGCGACGGCTCCACGTTCAGGGCGACCGGGAGGAGGCCGACGCCCTGCTCCCGGAGATGCTCCTGGTGGTGAACGCCATCGCCGGTGGGCTCGGGACCACGGGGTAGGGCAGCGCAGGGGCGGATGGACTGAAGACTGGCCGTGCGATTCCCGTACCCTCGGTTGAAGGTGACCGGTGAACCGGAGTCGGAGGGCACGTCTGTCCCGCCTCGGCTCTCTGCGTACAGGAGTGGTTTCGACATGGACGGAGCGAAACAGCATCGCGGCATGGCCCTCGCCCTGGTGCCCTGGCTGGTGCTTCTCGCCGGCCTGGCGGTGGGAGGGGCGGGAGTGGAGGTGCCCGCGCTCCTGGCCCAGGAGGTGGAGCGCCGCTACGGGATCGACGGGTTTCGGGTCGAGTTGGAGTTGGCACCCGAAGGCCACTACCGCATCACCGAGTCCATCGACTTCGTCTACGAAGGCGGGACCTATTCGCAGGGCTTCCGAACCATCCCGACCAGGGGTCTGGATGCGGTGAGGGATGTCCAGGTGTCCAGTCCCCAGATCGAGGTCGGAGAGGTGGAGGTGAGGGAGCGGGGTCGGAGCGTGGAGATCACCTGGGACTTCGAGCCTCGGGGGGAGCCCACCACCTTCGTGATCGAATACCGGGTGGAGGGAGCGCTTCAGGAGGTGGAGGGATGGAACCGCATCGCATGGGATGCGGTGGGCGATGCCTGGGAGGTCCCCGTCCGGGGACTCGACGTCCGTCTGCGCTGGCCCCACTTCGGGCTGGATCAGGGAGAGGTGCTCTTCGTTCCGGAAGAGGAAGGGCGCTTGGGACGTTGGGACGGGTCCGGGGATGTGGAGGGCGGGGATGCCCCACCCGTCGACGGATGGGAGGTGCGGTTCTCCCTCGATTCGCTGGAAGCGCGAACACCCTACGGGGTGCAGGCGGCCTTCCCGGTTCGGCTGCCGGGTCGCGCGCCGCCGGAGCCCCGGCGGGACCCCCTGGTCCTCATCCTCCTGGGGTTTGCCGGGGCGGTCGCCGGCCTCATCCCCGGCCTGACTCTCATGCTGAAGTGGCGTGATCCGGGGGATCCTCCAACCCGGATTCCCGACGGGATGCCCCAGGTGTCCCTGCCCTGGGTCGGGTTCCTGAGTGTGGGGTCCACCACATGGGGCCTGCGCACCGCCACCGCCCTGCTGGTGGATCTGGCCCGGCGGGGCCATGTGACCCTGGAACGAACCGAGGCCAAGGGGGAGCAGGGAGCCAC
>PWZC01000236.1 GCA_003567615.1 Gemmatimonadota bacterium
GGATCCTGCTCATCCATCCCACCTCTGCCGGGGAGATCCGGGACCGGGGCACGCTCCTGGCCCGCCTCGGTCGCGTCGATGAGGCGCTTGAGCAGTTGGAGTGGTACCTGGACACCGCCCCGGAGGCGGCGGACGCCGGCCGAATCCGGCAGCTCGTGGATCAGCTAAAATGGAAGGACGATCAATGACCGGACCCGCCGAACCCGAAGTGTCGCCCCTCACCGCCATCCCCGAGCCCCTACTGGATATCCAGCGGGAAGAAGGCGCCCGGATGGCCGAGACGCCGTGGGGACCCGTTCCCCGTGACTATGGGGACACCACCGCCGAGTACCGGGCCGCCACCGGAGAAGCCGCGCTGGTGGATCGGTCCCACCGCATCCTTCTTCGCCTGGAGGGCCGAGCTCCGGGCCGGATGCTCAACGGGATCGTCTCGGGCCGCATGCCCCCGGCACCTGCGTCGGGGGATGACGGGGTGGGACGGGGTCGGACCTTCTACTCCACCATCCTGACGCCCAGGGGGCGGGTCGTGACGGACCTTCGCCTCTTCCGCCTGGGGGAGGGGGACGAGGCCACCTACCTCCTGGATCTGCCCCCGGCAGGGCTGAAGCCCCTCCTGGAGCACTTCCAGCGGTACCTTCCTCCCCGCTTCGCCCGGGTGGTGGAGACGTCTCCCGCGCTGGGGCTCATCACGGTGGTGGGTTCGGCGGCGGCCCACCTCCTGGCCGGGTTCTTCCCGGCGTCTCCCGGTCTCGCCGGGGAGTTGGACGCCCTGGAAGAGGGGGAGGAGCGGATCGTTCCCTGGACCCCGCAGGCTGGTGGCCATGCCCCGGAGGGCCAAGGCTCCCATGGCGGGGCTCCCGAGTTGATCCGGGTCGTGCGCTCGGGCGATGTGCAGCCCCTGGCGCTGGACGTGGTGGGATCCGGAGAGGTGCTGGCCTCCATATGGCGGGCGCTCCGGGGTCGAGGTGTGCCCCCGGCAGGACAGGCGGTATGGGAGACGCTCCGCATCGAGCACGGACGTCCCGCCTTCGGAGTGGAACTACTTCCCGAGACGCTCCTTCCCGAGGCAGGTGTGGTGGCCCGGGGGGTGGACCAGACCAAGGGGTGCTACACCGGGCAGGAGGTCATCGTCCGCATCCGCGACCGGGGCAAGGTGAACCGCCACCTGCGCGGGTTCTTCCTGGGCGACCTACCGGCGCCGGCGGCGGGGACGCCGCTCTTCATCGACGGTCGGAGCCGGGACGCCGGCGAGATCCGCAGCGCCGTGGAGTCGCCGCGCTACGGCCAGGGGATCGCCCTGGGCTACCTTCGCCGCGAGGCTGAACCCCCGGGCACGGCGCGCCTCGGGACTCCCGACGGGCCGGAGGTTGCGGTTCGGGCCCTGGGCGACGACGGATGGATCCTGGCGGAGGGAGACCCGGACCACGGCGACTGATCCGCTCCTTCAAGCCCCGTCCGGATCCGATGGGCTCGCCGACAGGATGGCGTCTACGATGAGCCGTCCGTGTTCCCTGCCGTTCTCGATGAAGATCCGGTTCGCGTCGTGTCCCGCCGCAAGGACTCCGGCGATGAAGACCCCGTCCACAGGCGTCTCCATGGTGTGGGGATCGTGGGCGGGGATGCCGGTTTCCCCATCCACCGGAACGCCCAGGGCTCCCAGGATCGTGGGGTTCGCCTTCCAACCGGTGAGGGCCAGCACCCAGTCGTTCCGGATCTCCTTCGTGTCGCCCGTCTCTTCCGAGCGGAGCACAACGCTGCCGGGACGGATCTCCTGGACCCGGTGGCCCCATGACATCCCGACTTCCCCGGCCCGAATCCGATTCTCCATGTCCGGAAGGATCCACGGCTTCACGCCTCCATCGAATTCGTGCTGGAAGTGGACCATCTGCACCCTCGCCCCGGCCCGAAAGAGCTCCAATGAGGCTTCCACGGCGCTGTTGGAACCACCCACCACAAGAACGTCCTGACGCCAGTAGGGATGCGCCTCCTGGTAATGGTGCGAGACCTTGGGAAGGTCCTCACCCGGGACGCCCAGGAGATTGGGCTCGTGGAAGCCGCCCGTGGCCACCGCCACGCGCCGCGCCAGGTGCGTCGCCTCACGCCCGGCAGAATCCAGGGTGGTGATCCGGAAGGCCTGCCCCTGCCGGCTCACATCCACCACCCGATGATACTGGTGAACCGGAAGCTGGAAGTAGTCGGCAACCTTGCGATAGTAGGTGAGTGCCTCCTTCCGCGTGGCGGTCTTCTCGGAGGTCACGAAGGGGAGGCCCTCGATCTCCAGCTTCTCGGGAGTCGAGAAGAAGGACATGTGTGTGGGGTAACGAAGGATGGAATCACAGAGCGGACCCTGGTCGAAGAGCGCCGTGCGGAGGCCCATACGTCGGGCGGCGGCGCCCACGGCGATTCCGCACGGACCGGCGCCCACCACGGCGAGCTCGAGGGGTGGCGTGCCGTCGGATCCGGCGGTGTCGGATGGGGGGGCGAACGCGTCGGCGTGGTCCGTGTCGGTGCGATCCATGACTGGTGGAGTGGCCATTCCTGTACGGGACGGAGTAGCGGGAGCAGCGAGGCCGGAGGGCGCCCGTATCCCGGGAGAACATGCGAATGTACGTTCTGATTTCACCCTCCCCCGCGTCAGCCGTTCCCGAAGCGGGCCGCTCGCGGCAGCCTCCCATGTCCGTCACCTTCCACACCACACACGTTCCACACGAACAGGAGATCATGAAGCATGACTACGGTGGAATCGGAGGCCCGCCGGGCCCTCAACCGTCTGAATCGAGCCCTGGAGAAGAGCGCCCGCGA
>PWZC01000282.1 GCA_003567615.1 Gemmatimonadota bacterium
CTCCAGATCCCCGGCGTGGATGAGGTGGTCGTGAGCCAGGCGGCCCGCCACGCCTCCGCGAAAGGTGATGACGGCCAGGGTGCTCTCGCCGATGTCGACGATCCACTCCGGCGACTCGGGAAGATGGAGGGATTCCGACTGGGAGGATGCCGCCACCGGTGTGAAACCGGACGCCGTCAGGCCCACCGTAAGGGTCAGAAAAACCGGTGCCTTCCACACCGCCCCGGGTCTCCAGGATCGGGGGTTTGGAATGTGACGCATGGCGTGAAGTCTCCTTCCGACGGGGATCGTCCGGGGTGAAGCCCATGAGCCGGGCAGGCGCCGGCCCTCCAGGAACCATAGAATGTCCGCCGCCGGGAAGTTCCTCTCCCCAGGCCCGCCCGGGGCTCTCCCGCACCTTCTTCCCTGCTTGACCGGGGCCGGACCGGTGCCGTATGCTGGCACTCATGATTCTCCGCTCCCGTCTCCGACATCCGATGATGGTGATCATCGGATTCGCGCTTCTCTCCCTGTTCAGCGCCACTGAGGCGCTGGGCATGCGTGCGTGCCTGCATCAGGGCACGTTCCCCGCAGCGGATGGGGGTCACCACGGAGCCGGCCAAATGGCTTCGGAACAGGGGGATCACGACCCCACCGGTGACCGCCACGGCGGTGATCACCACGCCCCGGACCACCAACACGCGGGGCATCCCGCCCCCGTGGAGGGCCACTCCGGGGCGTTCGCAGCACCCGGGTGCGAGATCCAATCGGCAGTCCCCCTGGCCCATTCGAAGCACAACTGCGACTGCGGGTCCTTCTCTGGAGGAGGGGTTCCTGTCGCCCCCATGGCACAGGTGGCAGCCGAGCCGGAGCCTCGGGCTGAGCCGGTTCTCCTTGGGCCTCCCGTGGATCCGGACGACGTCCGCCCCACCCCTTGCCGCATTCCTCACCTGCTTCCACCTCCCCTCGCTCCTCCCGGACACTCCTGACGCCCCGGGCCCTCAAGGCCTCCGAGGAGAGGGCCCCGCACCGCTGGAGGCGGGGTGGATCCCATCTCCAGAGTATTTCGTCCAGGCCGGAACCAGCCGGTGTCCGAGCCAGGGAGTGGTCAGAATGTTCACAAGCCGACCGTTGGCCTCCCGTTTCGATCCCTCCAGGATCGAGGGAAAGGCGCCTTGCCCGCACCGAGCTGGAGGATCCGTCATGCCCCGTGCCCGCCTCGCCGGCTCTCCCGCCGGTGGTCACCCCGGCAGAACGGCCCGTTGGTGCATCAGGATGCTTGCGGCCCCGGCCGTCTTCCTCCTGGCCGTGGGGTGCGGGGAGTCCCAGGGCGAATCCCCACGCGCCGCCCCGCCCATTCCCGGGAATCCGGCGCCGGCGTGGGAGGGCCGGACGCTGGACGGAGAGGTGGTTTCCCTGGAATCGCTGAAGGGCCAGGTGGTCCTCCTGAACGTCTGGGCTACCTGGTGTGCCCCCTGCATCCGGGAGATGCCGGCACTGGACCGTCTGGAGCGGACCTACCGGGATCGTGGCGTCCGGGTGATCGGTGCCAGTGTGGACAGGGGCTCCGCAGCACCTCAGGTCCGGCGATTCGTAGAGGAGCACGACATCTCCTTCCTCATTCTTCTGGACCCGGATCAGACCATCATGAGCCGATTCAGGACCCTCGGTGTGCCCGAGACCTTCCTCATCGGCCCCGATGGAGTCATCGCCCACCGCTGGATCGGGGAGTTCGATCCCATGGTGCCGTCGGAGCGAGCCCGGGTTGACGCCCTCCTCTCCGACGACGCCACCGGCAACCTCTGACCCATCCGGTGGCTGGCGCGCCGCCCCATGGGCCGTTTTCCGGAATCTTTTTTCGCCGCCCAGGGGGTATAGGCTACAGCCGGGGCTGCCCTGCCCATCCCCTGAGTGACACCTTCATTTTCACAGTTCTCCCCGAACTCCTGATCAACCATGACTTCAAAATCCGAATCCAGATTCGCATTTTCCATCCGCCGCATGGTGGCTGCCGGATCATGGGCGCTCCTTTCGCTCACCGTGTTCGCCCTCCCTGCGTGGGGAACCGGCGTAATCCTTCAGCTCCCCACGGCCCACGCCGATGAGATCGTCCACCTGCGCCTGAACTCCACCCAGCCCGAGGCCGACGCGGCGGTGTCCGAGTCTCCGGCGGAAATCCGCCTCTTCTATTCGGAGCCGCCCCAGATGGAAGGCACCTCGATCCGGCTGGCCGACGCAGACGGTGAGCTGGTGCCCACCACCGAGGCGGCGGCAGATGCGGACGATCCCAAGGAGGTCTTTATCGTCCCCGATCAGCCCCTGACCCCGGGCACCTACACCGTTCACTGGCGGACCATAGCCCAGGACGGGCACGCCCAGCGCGGCGACTTCTCGTTCCAGGTGACCGGGGAGAGGTGAGCTTCAAAGCTCGGGCTGCGCTCTTCTGCCGCGTCGTCATTGGACTGGGGCTGGCCCTGGCCCCCGGCTCCCTGGCCGCCTGGACCACCCCTGCTGACGCCCGTCCCGCAACACCGGCGCAGGACACCGGCGAGATCCGCGGGACAGTGGCGGAGCGGGGCACGGGACGCCCCCTCCCGGGAGCTGCGGTGGAGGTGGTGGGGGGTCCCGGCCCCGTGTCCACCGACGGACAGGGACGGTTCGTCCTTCGGGATGTGCCGGTGGGGACCGTCACGGTGCGCGCCCGGCTCCTGGGGTACGAAACGCTGGAGATCCCGGACGTCCGGGTCACCCTGGGTCGAGCCACGACCATCACCCTGGAGCTCCGGGAGCGGGCCCTGGAGCTGGAGGGGATCGAGGTGA
>PWZC01000076.1 GCA_003567615.1 Gemmatimonadota bacterium
GAGGAAGCCGGTGCGGTTCTTACTTCTATTGAGAAGGAATATCTGGCATTTTCATCAAAGCTTTTGACACTGGAACTGGCGATGAGATTTCTCTCCGATTACATTAATGGGGACGTATATTATAAGACTGAGAGGGAGGAACATAATCTTCACAGAGCACGCGTGCAATTGAAGCTGCTGTCGGATATGGATGAAAAATACGGCTGTATGAAGAATATCATTGAGGACTGCTGCAATGGAACAAACCCGAGCCGGATAAGCCGGGCCTGAACCCAAAGCGACAGGTTTTGTCTCTACTCTTTACTTGAAAGGAGAAATTTAATTGATGAAATGTGTATCCCACTTGATAATACGGTTAGTCGGCATTGTGTTGCTCTCCCATTTTTTGCTTCCGGCGCATGGTGAAGTCGTTATAGTGGAAGAAAATAAAAGCCTTGCTCCCATAATAATTCCCGATGATTCGCCTCCCAAGTTGCTTCGTGCTGCCGACGAGCTTGCGATGTATATCGAGAAAATCAGTAGTGGAAAACCCGGAATTATGGAAGGTGAACCTTCTCCATTGCCTGAAAACGCGATATGGGTGGGGTTTCAGCCTGTTTTGGGCAAACTTTTTCCGGACATTAATTTTGAGTTTGACAAAACGGAAGAGATACTGATAACCGCTGAAGATGGGCATATCATTATAGCAGGCCGTGACGTGTGGGACCCCGATAACCTTGTTGTCGAGAGACGACGGACAACTATTGAGGGGGTGCAGCAAGAGTATGGCACGATCAATGCCGTCTACACCTTCCTCCAGGACTATCTTGATGTCAGGTGGCTGTGGCCCGGAGAACTCGGCATAGACGTAATAGAGCGGGACAGAATAGCCTTCGAGCCGTTTGAATTCCGTTACCATCCGACGATTCGCGCCAGAAACGGTCTGCTCCGGTTCTCTGCAAGAGGGCCCGGAAACGGTGGGGTTTATGGGATTTCCAATGACTGGACGCGTCTTCAAAGATTGCAGTTGGGGTCGTTATCTATCCCGGGCGGACATGCTTTTGGCAGTTGGTGGAACAGATTCCATGAGGACCATCCGGAGTATTTCGCGCTTCAGCCCGACGGTTCGCGTGGCGGTGGCGAAAATCCATTCCCCAGCGCAGGCACTGTTAAGCTGTGCAAGTCGAACCCGGCTGTCTGGGATGAATGGCTCGGGGATGTTGAAGCGCAGTTGGAGGACGACCCGCTCCAGCAAACCTTTAACGCTGCCTTTAACGACAGCGGCTCTTCCGGCTTTTGTATCTGTGAAGATTGCCGTGCCTGGGATCATCCGGATGCCCCGCTGCGTCGTTTCAGGTGGCGGGGGCTGGTTCAGGAATACGTCGCGTTGTCGGATCGGCATGTAACTTTTGTCAATAAGGTCGCACAGAAACTGAAAGATAAGTATCCGGATGAGGATTATTACGCCCTTATGCTCGGATATGGCAACACGCGTTCTGCGCCCCTTGAGGCCGTTCCAGATGATAATGTTATTATAAATATGGTGACCGGATTCTGGGGATTTGACGGGCCCGACAAGGCTTCCCTCATCGGCACAACCCATGGTGAACAGATGGCCGGCTGGGCCGAGGTGACGAAGAACCTGGCCTGGCGTCCGAACTCCGGGAGCCCGGGAGGGTTCTTCCAGGGACTGCCAGACGTGCCTCTCTCCAAAATGATTGAAAACTTTCAATTTCTGGCCGAATGTGATATCATCGGCATATATGTCGATAATGTATGGGAGCATTGGGCTACTCAGGGACCGCTCTATTATGTGCTTGCACAACTGACCTGGGACCCGTCAAAGGACGGACATGCGGTGCTGGAAGACTATTACAGGCGCGGGTTCGGCCCTGCGGCGGATGAGATCAAGTCTTATTGGAAGCTGATGGAAGAGACGCGCAACGCTTTCGTAGATGCGTCCGGTTCCTGGCGCGTCAGGAACCATTATGATGAACTCCCGGAGTTTTATGACGATAACCTGTTTTCCCGCGCGGAGGAGATTTTAGATCGTGCCGCCAATCAAGCAGCTGATGCCCCGGAGATTTACAGCCGGCGGGCAGCTTTCGTCCGGGCCGGGCTCGACTATACAAGACTGGCGGTTGAAGGACGTGTCATGATCGATCGTTATGAAGCGAGCGGTGAGCAGGACATGCAGGCCAAAGAGAAGGCAAGGGCCAAATGGGAAGAGATCGATAAGCTGCGCCAGGAACATCCGCTGGCGCTCAACTGGAGCTCTCTTGGCGGGAATCGCAGTCCGATGCAGGCGGATTTTCTGCCATCGATCAGCACCCGGTGGCGATAAGTGAAACACTTAATCGAGAGGAAAGATATATGAGAGACTTTAATAGGAAAATGATTGGTGCAGGAAGTGTGAACACTGTTTTGTCGTTGGGTATGCTTTCTCTTTTGCTGCTGTTATCGGTCGGTGAAGCCGCGGCGGATAAGGAGGCCGAGAACCCCCTGTCAGAGCGCAACCGGCTTCTTGAAGTTTTTGACAGGTATCCGAATGAAGCCGTACCGTTCATTGCCGAAGCGCTTGATCAAAAGAGCGTGATCGTCAGACACACTGCTGCGCATCTTCTGGCCCGTATAGGAGAACCTGCGCTCGATGCTCTGGAAAAAGCGTTGGAACACCCGGACGCCGAGGTGCGGTGCATCGCTATCGATGCCCTGGCCGAAATGGGCCTGTTGGATGATTATTGGGCGGTTATCTTAATGGACGCGCACCCGCTGGTGAAGCGAAAGCTGCAGATCGAGCTCTTGAAAGGATATAGCC
>PWZC01000134.1 GCA_003567615.1 Gemmatimonadota bacterium
CCTTGATCTGACCCAGCGTGACCATCCCCAGGGGGACGCCGTCCTCCGTCACCGGGAACGAGTTGAAGGGGCGCTGGAGGAAGTAGCTCTGAACCAGCTCTTCCAGGGGCAGGTCGGGGGGCACCGTCTCGGGACCCGGCGTCATGGTTCGACCGGCTGTGAGGGGGGCCAGCATCTCCTGGAGAAGGACCTGCTGGTACGAAGCCCGGGCGGCATGCCCCAGGAACCACCCGATGAAGACGAGCCAGAGCCCTCCGATGAGAGCGCCTCCCACCAGGAGCGAGAAGAGACCGAGCCCGATGAGCCCCCATCCCAGCGCCCGTCCGATCCCGGTGGCGATTCCCGTGCCCTTGCGCATGGATCCGGTGGCCTTCCAGAGACCGGCGCGGAGGATGCGGCCTCCGTCCAGGGGGAAGCCCGGGAGCATGTTGAAGACCACCAGGAGGAGGTTCAGGAAGCCCAGATACTCGGCCACCACCGTCACCGCCAGGGGCGCCCCTCCAAAGGACCCCACCGCCGCGATCCCGTAGAAGAGGACGGCCAACGCCAGCGAGGCCAGGGGGCCCACCACGGCGATGATGAACTCGTCGCCGGGCGTGGAGGCATCCCTCTCGGTTCGGGCCATCCCGCCGAAGATGAAGAGGGGGATGCCCTCCACCCCGATCCCCCGCCGGATGGCCATGAAGGCGTGGGCCAACTCATGGATGAGGAGCGAGATGAAGAAGAGCGCCGCCCCGATGAACCCCATGAGGAGGTAGCCGAACCGGTCCACGCCCGGGGCCTGGGCCGGAAAGACCACGCCGGCGAAGGTACCCAGGATGAGGAAGAAGATGATGAACCAGGAGTAGTCCAGGGAGATCTCGACCCCCCCGACGGACCCGACCCGGATGCCGGCAAAGACCCCTGTGGATGTCCGGCGGCCGCGGGCCGGTGGGCGAGAGCTGGGACCGGAGTCGCGGTGAACGGCCTGGGATGGTTGGGACATGACTTCTCGGGATGGGACGGGCGGATAGCGGGGTTGGGGCCCCAGACTCCCTGTTCCCGTCATTTTGACAGGTCGGCCCGGCCGGAGCGGCACGTTCCCGCCCGGACCGGGCTGGCAGGCTTCCTGCATTGATAACTTCTACCGATCTTCCGGATCAGCCCAGAGTCGGGCCCGGAGTTCACCTGTCCGGGATTTCATCGAGGTGTCGGCCGTCGGGCCGAGGCCGAACCGACATCCCCTACCGAAACGAGGCGCACGTGGGCGAGCGATTCACCCTACCGGTTCTTCCTCTCAGGGACACAGTGGTCTACCCCGGTGTAGCGGTGCCGATCTCGGCCGGCCGCGCCGGAACGGTGGAGGCCGTCCAGGCGGCCATGGACTCGGACCGCCGACTCTTCGCCGTGGCCCAGCGGGAAAATGTGGACGACGCCACCCCCGAGGTCCTCTACACGGTGGGGACCGTGGTCCGAATCATCCAGACCCACCGCGTTCGCGGTGGTGTGCAACTTCTGGTCCAGGGCGACAGTCGGGCCGAGGCCATCCACATCAAGCCCGCCGGCGAGGAGATGCTCGAGGCCAGCGTCATCCCCCTGGTTCGCTTTCCCCCCCGCAACCCTGAAGATCCGGGCTTCCAGGCGCTGGACAAGGAGCTCCGGGATCGGGCGGCGGAGCTGGGGACCCGCCGGGGCGTCCCCGCCGAGGCCATGAACCAGCTCCTCCAGGGCGTGGATGACGCCGGATCCTTCGCCGACCTGGTCGCCTTCTACCTGGATCTGCCCACAGGTGACAAGCAGAAGCTGCTGGAGGTCCTGGACGACGAGGAGCGGATGCGCCGAGCGCTGGTGGCGGTGGAGCGGGAGTTGGCCCGTCTCGACGCCCAGGAAGAGATCCAGGCCAAGGTCCAGGAGGAGCTGGGCGAGCGCCAGCGGGAGATGCTTCTCAGGGAACAGATGAAGCAGATCCAGCGGGAGCTCGGCGACGAGGACGAGAAGAAGGAGCTGGAGGACCTCCGCAAGCGCATCGAGGCGCTGGAGCTGGACGAGGACGCCCGCACCGAAGTGATGCGGGAACTGAAGCGGTTGGAGCGCACGAGCCCCCAGTCCGCCGAGTACCAGGTGATCCGCACCTTCCTGGAGTGGATCACCGAGCTCCCCTGGGCCGCTCGCACTGCGGACAAGATCGACCTGAAGATGGCCCACGACATCCTCCAGGAGGATCACTACGGTCTGGAAGATGTGAAGGACCGGATCCTGGAGTTCCTGGCCGTCCGGAAGCTGCAGATGGAGCGTTCCCAGCGGAACGGGGAGGGTTCCGGGCGTACGCGAACGCCCGCCCATTCCGGAGACGGAGACGCGTCCGGAGACGGAGACGCGGATGGAGGTGGAGCGGACCCTGAGGGCGAGCACACCCCCGGGGCCAACGGGCACAACGGACACAACGGACAGAGCGCCCACGACGCGCTGGTCACCGCGGCGCTGGAGCGGGGCGGGGTTGCCGCCGCCGATGCCGACGTGGACCCAGGCGAAGGGGAAGACACCGACGCCGGCGACGACTCCGACTCCGACGCCGGCGACGATCCCGGCGGTCCCGAGGACGGCTCCGACACCCCCCCTCCCCGGGAGGAGGGCCCTCGTGCCGGACGGGGTCCCATCCTCCTCTTCACGGGACCTCCCGGAGTGGGGAAGACCTCCATCGCCCAGTCCATCGCCCGGTCCCTGGGGCGGAAGTACGTGCGGATCTCCCTGGGCGGCGCCCGGGACGAAGCCGACATCCGGGGGCATCGCCGGACCTATGTGGGGGCCATGCCCG
>PWZC01000197.1 GCA_003567615.1 Gemmatimonadota bacterium
GGTTCCGTCGTCCCTCCGGATCGTGGCTCCGCCGGCGTGATCGAAGTGGAGGTGCGTCAGCACCACCGTCTCCACATCCCGCGGCTCGAAACCGGCCGCCCGGATCCCGTCTTCCAGGCGGGTCGGATCGCCCTCGTTGTGAATGCCGTAGATGTCGCGGAACCGATCGTCCTCCTTCCGACCTACTCCTGTATCCACCAGGATCAACGCCTCCGGTGCCTCGATGAGGAGGCAGCGAAGCGCCAGGGGGATCCGATGGCGCTCGTCGGGCCGGATCCGCCGCTCCCAGAGGGTCCGGGGCACCACCCCGAACATGGCGCCGCCATCCAGGTGCTGAAGCCCTGCTTCCACCGCGTGCACGCGAATGGATCCCACGTCCCGGGACCGGACCAGGGGGAGTTCCGGGGGAGAGTACGCCGTGTCCAGGTCGCCGGTCGAAGGACCTTCGGCGCGGGGGGATGAACGTCGGGGCGTCTCGGCCATGGGAGCGTCACCTCAATTCGGACGTGTGTGGGATTCAGGTCGGACCGGCGATGAGCCAGTCATCGGCCCGCGCGACGGGATCGAGGGGCGGAGCGACGATGCAGCGCCGCCTCCAGGGCGGGAAGATCCGGGATCCCCTGCGACTCCGCCTCCTGAAGAAGGTGCAGCAGGAGACGGGCGGTGGCCAGGGCGTCCCCGTAGGCCCGATGCCGCTGATGGACCGGGACCCCGAAGTGCCGCGTCAGGGCATCCAGGTTGTAGCGCCGCAGGCCCGGGAGGAGGAGGCGTCCCAACCGCACGGTACATAGGAGTGGCGGCTCCGGCGTCACGCCCAGGGCGTTCAACAGTTCGGTCCGGATGAACCCCCAGTCGAACTGGACGTTATGGGCTACGAAGACCCGTCCGGTGAGGGCGGCCTCTACCTGAGGTGCCACCCCCTCAAAGGGCGGAGCCGAGGCGACCATGGGGTCCGTGATCCCCGTGAGCCCCTGGATCTTGGGAGGGATGCGGCGCCCGGGATTGACCAGCGTTCCCAGCCCGTCCCGGATCACTCCATCGGTGACCGGCACCACGGCCACCTCGGTCACCCGATCGCCCCGGCGCCAGGCTCCACCGGTGGTTTCCACATCCACCACCGCGTAGGACAGACGCGAAAGGGGCGCTCCAGGGATCCCCTCCCCGGGAGCAAGGCTCCACATTCCGTGCGCATCCACCTGGAATCGGGCATCGTTGCCCAGAAGGCTGAACACGGCGGAAGAGAGAGCGGCCGGAGGTCCCCGGAGGCCCAGGGCACGCTCCGCCAGCTCCACGGTGTGGACAGGTCCGTCCTCCAGCAGGCCGGCCACCCTCCGGCGCAGCCCTGGCGCCGGGGCTCCCGGGCGGACATCCCCTGGCCGACTCATGCCCACCCCCGAACGTCCGCCCCACTCACAGCCACCCCCTCATTGAACGGCCAGGAGCCGGGCCATGGCCACAAACCCTTCGGGAGAGACCGTTTCGGGGCGGTCCGTAGGGGCCGCCCCGGCAGCCTGGAGAAGCGCGGCGACCCGTGGAGGCGGGAGGCGAAGATCGGGGTGGGACTTCAGGGTCTTCCGAAGCTGCTTCCTGCGCCACTGGAAGAGGGCGCGTGTCAGCCTCCGGAGAGCCAGTTCCTCCGACGGTCCGAGGTGAGCGGGGCGGCGGGGGCGGATCCGGATCACGGTGGAATCGACCCGCGGACGGGGACGAAACGCCGAAGGTGGCACGGCAAGGACCCGCTCCACGTCGGCTACGGCCCGAACACCGACGGTGAGTGCTCCGAAGGCCCCGGTTCCAGGCTCGGCGAGGATTCGGTCGGCCACCTCCTTCTGGACCATGAGGAGGATGTCGGCGGGGCGAGGGGGAGCGAGCAGATGGAAGACGATGGGCGTCGTGATGTTGTAGGGAATGTTTCCCACCACCCGGACCGACTCGGGGTCTTCCACCAGCGTGCCGAGGTCGAGTTCCAGGATGTCGCCTTCCACGACTTCCACCGAGGAGCGGTCCTGGTAGCGTAGGCGGAGCTCGGCGGCAAGGTCCCGGTCCAGCTCCACCAGGATCAGACGCGCCGCCCGGTCCGCCAGCAGGTCGGTGAGCGCCCCCTGTCCAGGTCCGATCTCCAGGACCGTGTCCTGGGGGTCGATGGCAGCCTCCTCCACGATGCGGCGCCGGAGGTTGCCGTCCACCAGGAAGTTCTGACCGAGGCTGCGCCGGGGCCGGTGGGGTCGGGGGATGCTCACACCTTCAGGACCACGGCGGTCCGGTCGTCGGGGCTCGCCTCGGGAGAGCCTTCCTCCGCCACCAGATCGAAGAGGGCTTCCACGATCTCCGAGGCGCCGCGGTGCCGGAGTCTCGCCACCTCTTCCAGGATCCGATACTCTCCGGCGCGGCGGGATCCGGCCACCAGATCGTCGGAAAGGCCGTCGGTGAAGAGGAGGAGGAGATCCCGACCCGAGGCCCAGGGGATGATGCGCTCCTCGTACTCCATGTCTCCGGCGATCCCCATGGGGGGATCGATGGCCGGAAGGCGCTCCGGGGCGTCCTCTTCACGCCGCATGAGGAAGGCATGGGGGTGACCGGCGTTGGCGTACACCAGCTCGCCACGGGTCGGATCCACCACCGCATAGAAGAGGGTGATGTACATCTCCGTGCTCTCGAGCTCGTCCCGGAGCGCCTGCCCCATCTCCGTCATGACCCGGGCCGGGGACGAGACCTCGGAGGCGTAGATGGTCGCGGCGCTGAGGGTCAGCGCCATGATGAGCGCTGCGGGGAA
>PWZC01000211.1 GCA_003567615.1 Gemmatimonadota bacterium
CCCTTGGGATGCCCTGGCGCTTGGGATACCCTGGCCCTTGGGATACCCTGGCCCTCCCAGCACCGGACGCTGTTTCTCGGTCATTTTCCCTCGGCTGCGACCATGCGGCTGGCCGCTACCCTTCGGCCGCTTCCCTTCCACGGCCCAAAAAAAATTAGAATCCGGATTCTAATTTTGGGGTTCGGGCGCCGCGGCCGGGAAAGGCGCCGGGAGGGCCTGCGGGGGCCAACGGGTTGCCCGGCCAGGCTGGGCCACCGAAACCATGGAGCGCAGCAGACCCCGGCCTCGGGACGACGCCTGCCTCACCTCCGTGTGCCTACGCCGTCCCCTCGGCCTCTCCCCGCCCCGTTTCCCCGCGAGACCTGTGTCGGGCAGACACTCAGCGGGTAAAATTCGACCCACGCGCTCTTTGCCAAATGCGCGGTTCGAATTGTGACCGCTGAGCGGGGAAAATCCCTCCCGCAAGGTCGTTTTCCTCTTCGAGGTTCGAATTGTGACCGCTGAGCGGGTAAAATCCGACTCACACGTTCTTTGCCAACGCCGAGGTTCGAATTTTGACCGGGCGGCAGGGGGCGGCAGGGGGCAGCACGGGGTGAGGGGTGGCACGGGGGTGGCAGGGTGCAAGTACGGGGCGGCAGGGTGCAGCACGGGGCGGCAGGAACGCGTGGCCGCTCGCCTCCCACGGCCCAAAATTAGAATCTTGATTCTAGTTTTGGGGCAAGGGAGAGCCAGGGCAAGGGAGAGCCAGGGCCGTGGGAGAGCTAGCGCATGGGAGACCCAGGCCGTGGGAGAGCTAGCGCATGGGAGAGCCAGGGCAAGGGAGAGCCAGGGCCGTGGGAGAGCCAGGCCATGGGAGAGCCAGGGCATGTGGGGCGAGGGGCACTGGGTATACGAAGGGGCACGGGGTGTCCGGAGGGGTTTCGGGGCTTGCCCATTCGGCTCCGCCCGCTCCGCGCGCAACAGTCCGCTCCGCGCGCGACGCTCCGCGCGCGACAGGATCGTCCTTCCCCGAGCAGTGGCGCACGGCGGGACGGGCACGCCCCCCCTCAGTGGCCCGCCGCGTGCCCGTCCTTCCTGGGGTCCGACCCGGCGGCCCAGCCCCGCTCCAATCGCTGGATGATCTGGGCGCCGCCCACCGCGCCCGGCCCGATGAGCGTCACATCGTGGCCCCGGGCCCGAAGCGCCCGCCGCACCTCCTCTCCCACCCCCGCCTCGATCCCCACCCGCAGCCCGGAGTAGTGGCGGAATCGGTCGGCGTCGGCGGCCTGCTGCGGGTCCATTCCGAAGAGGGCCATGTTCAGCAGGACCTGGACGTGCCCCTGGGGCTGCATGGCGCCGCCCATGACCCCGAAGGAGAGCCAGGGCTCGTCGGTCCCGTCGTCCTGGACCCGGGTGACGAATCCAGGGATGATGGTGTGGAAGGGCTCCTTCCCGGGTGCCACCGTGTTGGGCTGGTCCGGCTCCATGGTGAAGCCCGCGCCCCGGTTCTGCAGGTGGAAGCCGGTGCCGGGTATCACGACCCCCGACCCGAACCCGTAGTAGACCGAGTTGATGAGGGAGATCATGTTCCCGTGGGCGTCCGCCGCCGCCAGGTAGATGGTCTCGCTCCGGGTGGCGGCGTCCCCGGGATCGGGCGCGTCCATGGCCTCATGGGCCGAGATAAGGGCCCGGCGGCCGTCGATGTAGTCGTCGGCCATGAGTTGCTCCGGAGTGGTCTCCATGAAGCGAGGGTCGGCGATGTGTCCGTCCAGATCGGCGTAGGCCAGCTTCTTGGCCTCGATGAGGTGGTGGAGGTACTCGGCCGAATTGTGCCCCATGCGCTCCAGGGGGAAGGGCTCCAGGATCCGGAGCATCTGGAGCGCCGCGATCCCCTGTCCCGGAGGCGGGATCTGCCAGAGGCGGTAGCCCCGGAAGTCCGCCGAGAGGGGCTCCACCCAGCGGGACTCGTGCCTGGCCAGGTCGTCCAGGGTCAGGAATCCGCCCAGCTCCGCCAGGCCGTCCGCCACCTCCCGCCCCAGCTCACCCCCGTAGAAGACCCCGGGGCCCTCGGCGGCGATGCGTCGGAGGGTGGCCGCGTAGTCCGGGTTCCGGAACCACTCCCCGGCCGCCGGGGCCCGCTCGCCATCTACCAGGAAGGTGGCCCGGGCCCCCTCATCCCGCTGGAGCACCTCTGCTTCCCCGGCCCAGTCCGCCGCCACCACCGGCGAGACGGGGAAACCCTCCTCGGCCAGACGGATGGAGGGCTCCAGCGCTTCGGCGAGGGAGAGGGTGCCAAAGCGTTCCAGGAGGTCGACCCACCCCTGCAGGGAGCCGGGGACCGTCACCGCCTCGGGGCCACGGATGGGGATCCGCTCCAGCTCCCGCTCCCGGAGCGCCTCCAGCGTCATTCCCGACCCGGAGCGACCGTGGGCGCTCAGCCCGAAGAGGCGTCCTTCGTCCGAAGGCCAGACCAGGGCGAAGAGGTCGCCTCCCAGCCCGGTCATGTGGGGCTCCACCACCGTGAGGACGATGGCGGCCACCACCGCCGCGTCCACGGCATTCCCGCCCTCTTCCAGCACGCGGAGGCCGGCGCTGGTGGCCAGGGGGTGACTGGTGGCCAGCGCTCCCCGCGGTGCGTAGACCGCCGATTGACCCGCCGCCGAGGCCGGCTGGGCGTCGGGCCGCTCCTGGGCGCCGGCGTCGGAGGCGTGGCCGGCGCTCACCGTGAGCCCCAGCAGAGCCAGGAGGACCGGACGATACAGGGCGACGAGCGCGGGGCGGCGCACCGCG
>PWZC01000346.1 GCA_003567615.1 Gemmatimonadota bacterium
GCCAGATCCACGATCCCGTGTTCTTCGGAGAGACGATCCACCAGCACCTCCGGACGGTCCAGCAGGCGACCGAAACCTGCTCCCCCACCCCGGAAGGCCTCCTTGGCCAACGCCTTGGATCCGGCATCCACCACCACCTGCCCCGGGACCGCATCGCTGACCACCGTGGACAGGATGTGGTAAGCCAGATCCTCTTCCCTGCCCACGCCGAGGGATACCGAGTCGCGATCGTGGAAGATACAGGTACCTGCTCGCACCTCGGTACAGTGGGCCACCATATGGCTGAATGGCAGGGTCGGCGTGGACCCGCCGCTGACCAGTTCCGGCGGGAGCCCGGCGGCGGAGAGCGCCTCGATGAAGCGCGCTACCCGATCCGAGACGCGCGAGACCGCCACGGCTGGATCGCCCCCACCCCGGATATGCCCGGGGTAGAAGAGGATCCCGCGAAACGACGTTCCGTCCGCCCCGGCCAGCTCTCGAGCCAGACGGACAGCCTGTTCGGGTTCGGTCACACCGACCCGTCCCATCCCCACATCGATCTCCACCGCGGCCCGGGCCTCCACCCCGGCCGCCTGCGCTGCGGCCCGCAGGGTCTTCACGGCCAGAGTGGAATCCACCGCGACCGTGAGGTTGCCCACGGCGAGGAGGGCGGCAAGCCGCTCCTGCCGGACCCGACCCGGTACAGGCGGATGAGCCAGGAGAAGATCGTCGGCGAGATCGGCCATGACCTCCGCCTCCCGGAGGGTGGCCACGGTAAGCCCCTGGGCGCCCGCAGCCAGTTGGATCCTGGTCACGGCCCGGCTCTTGTGGGTTTTCACATGGGGTCTCCATGCGAGCCCGTGCGCTGCAAGCGTCTGCGCCGTATGCTGAGCGTTGGCTGCTGCACGGCCCAGGTCAACCACCGCCACCGGCGTCTCGACCTGGGTGGCGGGAATCCAGGGAAGATCCCGCATGATCGCCGAAACCGTCGATGCCAGACGTAGATCGGGGAGGGAGTCGGACATAGGGCTTAGATCCGGAGCTGGGTGGGGGAATTTCCTCCCATTTTCGCGAAAGGGGATGGGGTACGCAACGCCGTCTTCCCTTCGGGAAACCCGCGGCGGAGCCCCGCAAAGGACCCGAACCGGTCGGTCCGTGTACCGAAAAGAGCGTCAAACTCCTCCTCGACCCCCGTCATGGGCTTCTCAACACGGCGAGCCCAAAGATTCTCCCACTCTTCGAGGCCTCCATATGCCTTTCATCCGCAGCGGAAGGAGAGCCGTCTCGCCGGCCCTGAACGCTGGACTCGCGATGTTCATGCTCGCGGCTTTCACGGTTCCCATGGCCGTAGAGGCCCAGTATTTCGGTCGAAACAAGGTCCAGTACGACGAATTCGAATTCCGGGTGATCGAGACGCCCCACTTCAACATCCACTTCTACCCGGAAAAGGAAGAGGCCATCGAGGATGTGGTGCGGATGGCCGAGCGGTGGTATGAGCGCCACGCTCGCCTCTTCCAACACGAATTCTCCCAGCGCAAGCCGTTGATCTTCTACGCCGACGCCCCGGACTTCCAGCAGACCAACGTCATCGGAGGCATGATCGGCGAGGGGGTCGGAGGTGTCGCCGAGTCCCTCAAGAACCGGATCATCATGCCCCTGGCCGGTTCGCACGCGTCCACCGATCACGTGCTCGGACACGAACTTGTGCACGCCTTCCAGTACGACATCGCCCAGTCGAGGCGAGGAGGCGGGATGCAGGGTCTGATGCGCATGCCCCTCTGGTGGATCGAAGGGATGGCCGAATACCTCTCCAAGGGTCAGGACGACTCCCATACCGGGATGTGGCTTCGTGACGCCATCCTGCGAGACGACTTCCCCACGCTCCGACAGCTCACGCGGGAGCGGCGCTACTTCCCCTATCGGTTCGGTCAGGCCTTCGTGACCTACGTCGGGGGCACCTACGGGGATGAATCCATCGCCCGAATCTACCGTTCGGCCCTCCGAATCGGGCTCGAGCCTGCCCTTGAGCAGGTGTTGGGTGTTCCGGCCGACACGCTCTCCGTGCGCTGGAGGGAGGCGGTGGAGGCCCACTATGGACCTCTCATGGAGGGACGCACGGCCCCGGCGGAGGTGGGAACGCTCCTCCTGTCGCCGGAGACGGGAGCGGGCCGTCAGAATGTTGCTCCCTCGGTGAGCCCGGACGGCTCCCGCCTCGTCTTCATGTCGGAGAAGGACCTCTTCTCCTTCGATCTCTTCCTCGCCGATGCTCGGACGGGAGAGGTGATCCGCCGTCTCTCCAGCGCTGCCACGGACCCCCATTGGGACGCCCTTCGGTTCATCGACTCCGCCGGCGGCTGGTCCCCCGACGGCTCCCGGATCGCCTTCGTGGTGTTCACCGGCGGCCGGAACCAGATCGTCATCGCCGGCTCCGAGCGTGGAGACGTGATCTCCCGGGTGGACCTGGATGAGGAGATCGGCGAGGTGAGCGGGCCGTCATGGTCCCCGGACGGCTCCCGCCTCGTATTCTCCGGTCAGGCCGGCGGGCTCACCGACCTCTTCACGGTGGAGGTGGAGTCCGGAGAGGTGCAGCGGCTGACGCGAGATCGGCACGCCGCCTATCAGCCCGTCTTCTCACCGGACGGTTCCACCATCGCCTTCGTGTCCGACCGGGGTCCGGAAACCGATTTCCAGCGGCTCACCTTCTCCGAAATGCAGATTGCGCTCTTCGACGTGGCGTCGGGTGAGATTCGGACCCTGGAACTGTTCGGGAATGTGAAACACATCAATCC
>PWZC01000020.1 GCA_003567615.1 Gemmatimonadota bacterium
CGATCAGCATTTCGAGAACGTGCGGGATTCCCTCAGGCGGCACCGGCGGCGTATCCAGAGCGAACAACCAGGTAAAGACGAGCCAGTACACCGCAACCCCCACACCGGACAGGGTCAGTGAAATCGCGGCGGCCAGGCCTAGATAGCGAACACGGCTGACCTCGGTGCGTCGACAGAGCACATCCCGAATTCCCAACGCGACATTCCGCAGCATTCCACTCCCGTGCATCCTTGACACCGTGGGCCTCCCGGCACTCGGCTACCCGGAAGCTCATCGGGCGCCGGGGCCAGCCTCCTTCGCAGGCTCCGCCTGCCGCCCCATCTCCCGGGCAAGGGAGCGGAAGACGGCGATGGTCTCCTTCTCCCGAAGATCAAAGTCGTCGTCCGTGCTCGTTTTTGCGATAACGATGTCGTAGGTGGGGTGGACGTAGATGTACTGCCCCCAGATCCCCATGGCCACGAAGTCCCCCTCGGGCTCCTCCGGGATCCCCCACTGGTAGCCGTACCCGACGGTCCAGCTCGACGCGGGGTTCTCTCCGGGCTGAAGATGGGGTTCGGGGCGCTCGACCGTTTCCCGGACCCAGTCGGCGGGGATGACGGTCCGACCATTCCGGCGTCCCTCGTTCAGGTAGAGCCGCCCGATGCGGGCGTAGTCGCGGAGCGCCCCGCTCAGGAAGGCGTGCGTAAGCTCGTTGCCGTGGTGATCCGTGTTCCACGCTGCGGGAAACTCCATGCCGGCGGGGGTCCAGAGCACCTCCTCCAGATACGCCGAAACACTCCGCCCCGTGGCCCGGGAGACGAGAACCCCCAGAGCGAGCGCATCGCTGCTGATGTACTCGTTGAAGGTGCCGGGTTCCCGCGCCCGCTCGAGGGAGACGAGGATATCCACCGCCGACTCCCCGAAGCCGAAGATCCGGATGGGAAGCCACATCACGTCGGAGCGGAAGCTCTCGTAGTCCTCGTCGAAAGCCACCCCGGAGGACATGGTCAGAACATCGTGGATGGTCACCCCCTCGTAGCCGCTTCCCTCCAGCTCGAGCACGGAATCGCTGATCAGGTCCTGGACCGAGCCGATGTACCCTTCCTCGATGGCGATCCCCACCAGCGCCGACACCACGGACTTCGCCACCGAGCCGGAAGTTCTCGGCCCGCGTCTCGTCGCTGAACAAGGTGACGGCCACCCACCACTCGCTGTTCCGGACGTAGATGAGCCCGGCGGCCATGACGAGGATCAGGAGCCCGATGATGATTCCGGTGGCGATGCCAAGGCGTTTCAGAAAGGTGGACATCCGTTAGGCCTCCTGATCCGTGTCTCCCGTCCCCAACCCCCGGATCCAGAAGGGGACCAGGATGATCCCCGCGAGGACCCAGAAGATGGCCAGGGGCACACTGCCTCCCGGAGCTCCCGCCAGCAGCAGCTGCCCCACTCCCACGAGCATCAGGAAGAGAGATGCTGCAGTGAGGAGCATCCATTTGAGCCCACGGGCCAGGCGCTGCCGGGGCACCCGGGCGTCTTCCCCCAGGGAGGCGGCGGTCCGACCCCAGAAGCCGTCGGGGGCCACCTGCCGGTAGAAGATCCGCAGCACCTTCTCGTCAGTTCGAGGGGTCACGAAGGTGATTCCCACCGCGGCCACGGTAGACACCAGGGACATGACGGAGAGGCGGATCCACTCGGTGTCGGTGGTAATGAGAAGCACCGGAGCCACCACCAGCGACACCACGATCGCAGCCAGCTCCGAATAGAGATTGATCCGCTCCCAGAGCCAGCGGAGCACCAGCACCGAGCCCATCCCCGCCCCGAAAAGAAGGGAGATGAACCAGGCCGTCTGGATCGCGTCCAGGTTCACCATGATGCCCAGGGCGATGGCCAGGATCAGGATGTTGGAGAGCCGAGCTACCACCACCAGCTCTCGCCGCCCGGGCTCCCGGCCCAGCCACCGCTCAGCGACCAGGCGCCGGTAGATGTCGTTGCTCCAGTACGAGGCGCCCCAGTTCAGGTGGGTGTCGATGGTGGAGGCCAGCGCCGCCAGCAGGCCCACCAACATGAGGCCCCGGAGCCCGGGCGGAAGCAGCTCCTCGATCCCCAGCACGAACAGGATTTCGCGGGAGGCGGCGAATCCGTCCCCCGCAGCTTCGGCGGGCGTGAACGGGTAGAGCGCTAGAAGCCCCACGGCGATCACGATCCAGAAGAGACTCCGCAGGAAGATCTGAAGCCAGGCGAACACGACGCCGGCGACCTGGGCATCCCGGTCCGTCTGGCATGCCATACTCCGCTGCGCCAGGTAGCCGGTCCCGTCCGAGTTCATCTGAAAGAACCACTGGAGTCCCACCACAATGAGGAAGGGCATGAGGGCTTCCCCGGGAGGCGGGCGGAACGAGAGCATCTCTCGCGTCGCCGCGGACCCGTACAGTTCGACCAATCGGTCCGTCATCCCGCCCAGTCCGCCCACCGCGTCCACCACCACCCACGCATAGGCGGCCGTACCCACGATGGCCAGCCAGAACTGCAGCACGTCGGTGGCCACCACGCTCCGGAGCCCCCCGGTGGTGGAGTATAGGGCCGTAAAGGCGACGATGAGGAGGATGGAGAGGAGGTTGTTCGTCGTCGCTGTAGCCGCATCGATCCCCGTGACCCCCGACGCGATCTCGATCCCCGTCGACCCGACCCACTGGATGACTGGCTGGTAGACTTCCGGGGCAAGCCACTCGTGCCAGGGAAGGAAGACCTCTGCGATCCGCACCGCTGCCACGAGCACCATGGCCAGGACCACACAGTTGATGACGGTGCCGTAGTAGACGGCCTTCAGGACCCGAAGTCCCAGCACGCCCCGACCGCTGTAGCGAAGTTCGGTGAGCTCAGCGTCGGTGAGGACACCTGCCTTTCGCCAATGGACAGCCAGGATGAAGGCCATCAGGAGGAAGGCGAGCCCGTAGATCCATAGACGCCAGACCGCGAAGACCCCGGCCGTGGCAATCAGCCCGGTAACCAGGAGAGGGGTGTCGGCAGCGAACTGGGTGGCCGCCATGCTCGTTCCGGCTCGCCATCCCTTGAGGGTCCTTCCCGCCAGGAAGTACTCCACCAGACCCCTCGACGCCTTCCTCCGAGCCCGGAGTCCGTTCGCGATCGCATAGACCACGAAGGCCAGGACGATGGCGAGGTCAATCACCGGGGGATCCTTTCGACGCTTCCGGAGACGGACGGGGGGGTGAGCTGTTGGGTCACGCTCCCTCCCTTCAGGAGCTTCTGGATGTGGAACTCAATCGAAGGGGAGAAGGACGGCAAGACCGGTGAAACGAACGAGACGATCGGTGATCACAAATCCGCACTCTCGGGAGTCAGCTGCCGCGAGCGGAGCCCGCCCACGTCGGAGTCCCAGCGCCCTGAGTCAACGGAAGACGGATCAGGGAAAAGAGGTTCACCAGGTCGCAAGCAGTGTAGTGCTTCAAACCCTCTCGGACGAATCGGCTTCGTTTGAGTGCATCCCTTCCCCTCGCACTCGAGCGGCCATCCCCGGCCGTGCCCGAACACCTCGGGCAGAATGCCCCCCCCCACCCTGGCGAGCCTCCCGTCACCGCCCCATGATGGTCGCTCAATCCTGATAGTTCGACCTGAAGGAGATTCCCATGACGGTGCGTGGTCTGCGGTCCCATTGCCTGGTGGTCCTCGCCCTACTCCCCGCCCTGGTCTCCGGCGCCGAGGCCACGCCCCCGCATGCGGCGGTGCCTGGGAAGGCATTCCACGGAGCGGCCATCCCGGAATCAGCCCTCCAGGAGGCGGACCGATCGTTCGGGTTCGGGCGTGACCCCCACGTGCACGCCGACCGGATCGTGTTCTCCCTTCGCGGAGACCTCTGGACCATCGGAACCGACGGCAGCGATGCGCACCAACTCACCCGGCATGAGGCTCGGGACACGGAGCCCCGGTTCTCCCCTGATGGCCGGTGGATCGCCTTCACCAGTAGCCGAATGGGGAACGCCGACGTCTGGGTGATGCCGGCCGGAGGCGGCGAGCCCCGCCAGCTCACCTTCCACTCCGGTGGCGACAATGTGGTCACGTGGACGCCGGACTCGGAGCGGGTCGTCTTCCGCTCCGGGCGCGGGTCGCTTCAGTGGCAGAGCCAGCTCTACTCGGTCTCGGTGGAGGGAGATCTGCCGGTGCGCCTCCCCCTGGGGGCGGCCATCAATGGGACCTTCTCTCCGGATGGCGGAACCATCGCCTTCAACCGGAACCGGACGCCGCAGCCCAAGCGGAACTACCGGGGAAGCACGGCCGGGTCCGTGTGGGTCGCGGACCTGACGGCGGCCCAGGACTCGGAGGTGCCCACCTTTCGCCAGCTCACCAACACCGACCTGGAGGGCTCCCAGTCCCACGCCAACGACGCCGAGCCCATGATGGCGGCCGACGGGTGGATCTACTTCAAGTCGGAGCGGGACGACATCTACAACTTGTGGCGGGTGGCGCCGGACGGGGGCGAGCCGGAGCAGGTGACCTTCCATGAGCGCGGAGGCGTCCAGTTTCCCTCCATCAGCACCAACGGCCGCACCATCGCCTACGAGAGCGACTTCGACCTATGGCTCTACGAGATCGGGTCCCAGGCGCCCCGGGCCGTGGCCATGGAGTTGGGGTGGACGGTGAGGGAAAACCAGGTGGAGTTCGTCTCGGTCTCCGGAGAGGCAGACCACTTCTCACCCTCTCCCGACGGCCACCACTTGGTGGTGGACCACCGGGGCGAGGTGTTCCAGGTACCGGCCCAGCAAGGCGTGGGCGAGATCACTCGAGTCACCGACTCGGCGTGGCGCCAGCGGGACGGCCTCTACTCCGCGGACGGGACGACGCTGGCCTACCTCTCCGACGAGACCGGAGACGACGAGGTGTGGCTCTACGACCTGGAGGCGGGGACCCACCGCCGGCTCACGGAGCACGAGTCCAGGAAGCAGCTCCGCCTGTGGTCGCCGGACGGAGCGTGGGTCTACTTCTCGGTGGACACCACCCTGTACCGGGCCGCCACCGCCGACGGGCGCCTGGAGGAGGTGGCCCAGCACCGAGCCGGGGGACACACCCCCACCTGGCTCTCCGAGGATGGCCAGTGGATGGTGTCCCACCGGGCCAATGACCTGGGGAAGGTGGACGTCTTCCTCTTCCACCTCCCGGAGCGGCGGGAATACAACATCACCGACCACCCGGCCCGGGACTGGCACGGGATCCCCTCGGCCGATGGGAGCACGGTATTCTTCCTCTCCAGTCGGGACGGGGGCGCCCCCCAACTCTTCTCGGTAGCCCTGGCCCGCCCCACGGAAGATCCCAACGACCCCCGGGTCCGGGAGCGGCTCCTCCGGGAGGGTGGGGACGAGGGCAACCAGGCGACGGGCCTGGACTCACCAGACCTGACGGACATCCGGAGGCGGGCGGTCCAGCTCACCGATGCCGACCAACCAGTGCAGGACTTCTTCCTTTCGGCCGACGGCCAGACCGTCTACTACGTGCGCGGCACGGGCCAGTCACGAGAGCTCCGGGCCATGGATCCCGACGGCGAGAACGACCGGCGCGTGGCGGAGGGGTGGTTCCAGGATCTGAAGGTGACTGCCGACGCCCGCACCATCTTCTACCGGGAGGAAGGCGAGATCCGGCGGATGCAGCTGGCTTCTCGGGATGCCGAGACGGTGGCCTTCCACCTCTCGTTCGTGGTGGACAAGCGGGCCGAGTGGGAGCAGATGTTCGATGAGTTCTACCGCCACTGGAAGTACTTCTACGTGGAAGACGATCTGCTGGGTCTGGACTGGGCCGCGGTGCGGGCCCGGTACGAGCCCATGGTGGCGCGGATCGGCGAAACGGAGGACTTCTACCGACTGGGGCTCGAGATGCTCCACGAGGTGCCCTCGAGCCACTCAGGGATCCAGGCGCCCCCGCGGCCGGGCATGGATGGAGGGAACGAGACCCGCCTCCTGGGCTTCGAGATGGAACCGGCAAACGGTGGCCTCAGGGTGACCCATCTGTACCGGAACGGGCCTGCGGACCGGATCTGGCTCGAGATCCAGGAGGGAGATTACGTCACCGCCATCAACGGGACGCCCCTCTCCCCCACGGAGAACTACTGGCCGCTCCTGAACCGCCAGGTGAACGAGTTCGTGACGGTGACGGTGGCCGACTCCCCTCAGGGCGCCAACGCCCGGGATCTGAGGATCCAGACCGTGACCTCGTACGGGAACATTGGCTACGAAGACTGGGTGGAGCGGAACCGCCAGGTGGTGGACCAGATGACCGACGGGCGCATCTACTACGCCCACATCCGCAGCATGAACCAGACGTTCCTCCAGCAGTTCCAGCAGGAGCTGGACGAGAACTTCCACCGCCAGGGCATCATCATCGATGTGCGCTTCAACGGGGGTGGCAACATCGACCAGCAGCTCATGGACATTCTGCAGCGGCGCCCCTACCAGTACACCTGGACCCGCACCGAGTCGCCTCTGGTGGGACGGCGTCCCCAGCAGATCGTCTACGGGCCCCAGGTCATGATGCACAACTGGCGGTCCGGCTCCAACGCCGAGATGGTGCCCCACGCCTTCGACCACCTGGAGCTGGGAACCCTGGTGGGCACGCCAACCGCCGGCGCGGTGGTCTCGGCCAACTGGCTTCCGCTGAAGGATGGAGGAAGGGTGCGGGTGCCCCGGGTGCGCGTCGTGAGCTTCGACCCCGAGCAGCCCCATAACTTCGGCTACAACCTGGAGAACTACGGGGTCCCCCCCCACATCTGGGTCCGGAACAGCCCCGCCGACGAGCTGGCCGGCTACGACCGGGAGCTCACCGAAGCGGTGGAAGAGGCGCTCCGACTCCTGGCCACCGGCCGGTGGCAGTACGTGGAGGACACCGACGGGGACGACGGGTAGGGGCGAGCGCCGGACGCCTAGAGACCCCGGGCACCCCAAATCCCCGGGGTGCCACCCTCCTCCGTACGGTAGACCTCAATGGGGGGCGGCAGACGCTCCACCTCCCGACCCTCATCCCAGAACCCTTCCGGCACCATCCCCACCGCGAAGCGGCGCAGGCCCTCGGGGGCTTCGACCTCCAGCCCGGCTCCCTCGGCGCTTCCGATCCCGACCAGGGGGATTCCCACGGAAACCGTCCATGAGGGGGGATAGCGGTTCCTGGGAACTGGGGCTGCCCCAACATCTTCGAGACGGACTCCGTCTCGACCGGCGTAGAAGCACTCCTCTTGCGGGACAGTGGAGGCGGATCCGACCCCGTGCGGCTTGGCGCAATCGATGGGGTTGGGCGTGGGATTACGGCCAGATATCCCCGCCAGGCATTCACGATTTCACGTAAACCGGCCGCTGGTGCTTCCCACACGACGAGGCTGGCTGACCACCTCACACCACCGGCAGGTGCTGGTTCAGCCTCACCGGCTCCCGTACCCCGTTGGAGAAGAGCAGCGCCAGCCCCCGCTTAGTCGAAAGCTGCATCCTCCCGGTGGGTGGCGGCGTGGTGGTTGGGGCACACCAGCATCATGTTCCGCAGGTCGTCCTCCCCCCCACGGGACAGCCACTGGATGTGATGCCCCTGGCATGTTCGATGCCCGTGGACGTCCGGGGGATCATAGAGGCAGGCCTGACAACGGCCGTATCGGTAGTTTGGGGGATTCCGGGTCACAACCCGAACGACCAACTCTGCGGCCAGGACATACTGGTCATCTTGGCAGCGCCGGGTAAATGCCCACAAGCTCTCACCGGTACCCACCGAGGCCATGGCCAGGCTGTTCTGGTTCAGGTGGAACACGAACCCGAAGCGCGCATCCCGCTCATGATTGTCCTGCCGCACGTAGTAAAGGAGCGGCATGCCCTATCTTCTCCGTCCCATGGTTGGCTGCCCGCCTGAGTTGCCGGTAGACCTATCCTTCCCCGTTGCAGATGCCGAGCGTAAGCCCGACCGGGCTGGCCCTGTACGTTTGTTCTTGGATGCTGTTGGGAGGGGATGACCCTGGGGCGGCCCCTCTGAGGTCGGGCCGACTTCGCCAACAGCATCCACGAACGAAGGTCAAGGGGTTGGCGGGGACCGTTGTTGACCCCGGGAAGCAGGGACGGTCCCGGGTTCCCATGGAGCCCATCCGGCATCGACCGCAGTCACGGCTGACCCACGGCCGGATCAATGAGACCGTCCCCCTTACTCCTCGGCCGCCGCCAACTCAAGCACCGAGCCCACGATGGGAACGACGGCGTTGGCGTCCCAGGTGGACGGGTCGTCGACAGTGCACCGGGCCTGGCCTCCCCCACCCCGTTCATCGACGAAGAGCGAGGTGGAGCCATCGTTCTTGAACGTCGCCAAGTGCCCGTGGGCGAAGTTCGGGTCCACCACCTCGTCGATGCGTAACGGGCCCCGGGGGTCGATATGTCGAAGAGGGTCCCGTTCCCCGAACAGGCACCGGCGGCGATGCCCAGCTGCGGTAAGACCGTGGTGTCGTGGCACTGGTTGGTCTCGCGGGACTTCTGCGAGCCGGGCCCATGGGTGCCCATCGCCAGGAGACACTCCGAGGACACCGCACAGGCTTCTCCTTGTTCGGCTGGTCCGGAATGGCGGTCCTCGGGACCGGTCAAGGGTCCTGAAGGCCGGCAAGTCTCTTTTGCGGCATAGCACCAGCGAAGGCGTATCCGGAGGTCCGGGGCAAGTTCGGATCTCCCCGCCTTCGCGGTCATTCGGGACGGTGGGGCCACGCCGAGATGGTGGGACCGGGATGAATAGGGACGGGGTCAGGTACCCAACGCTGAATGGACGTTCACTTTTCGGACTGCGTTCAGCAAAGGTGACCGTATAGGTACCCAATGCTGAACGGACGCCGCGGGGAGAGAGGTGCGTTCAGCAAAGGTGACCGTATAGGATACCAACGCCGAACGCACCCGCCTTCGGGGCCCTCTGTTCAGCAAAAGGTACCCAGCCCCGGCCGACCCGGCGCCCCGCCTGGACCTACCGGGAATCCTCACGGCGCCGGATGACCGCCCACAGGCTCTCCCTCATCGCCGCGCGCTGACCCATGGGCCCTACCCTTCCCTACCGTCGGCTGATACTGGTCCCATATTCCACCAGAATCCATCGGAGGTCCATGCTATGGCAACCTGTCCCTCCCCGCTGCGGCGCCCCCCCTGCTGGGGGCCAGGTACTCTTCAGCATCTGGAGTCCCTATCAGACGGAGGACCCTTCAAGCATCCCCGAATCCCACCGGGTGGAACTCATCCGGAAGGGCCCGGAAGTCACCGTCGGCACCTTCGGCAACGAGGGCTCCGGCAGCCAGAGTCGCCTCTCCTTCGATTGGCGTGCCGGGGAGCGCTACGGGGTTCTCACCCGAATCCACCCCAACGGCGACGACACAACCGACTACACCTCATGGCTCCACGACACCGAGACGGGGGGCTGGCACCTCATCGCCTCCTTTCGCCGTCCCTTCATGGACACTCACGGGCGCGGCGTCTACTCCTTCCTCGAGAACTTCCTCCCCTCTACAGGCAACCGCACCCGCGAGGCACGCTACGACGCCCAGTTCATCGCCGGTACCGACGGCCGGTGGCACGAGGTGGAGCGCCTCACCTTCACCACCGACAGCACCGGTAACCGGAGGTATCGCACCGATTACCTGGGAGGAACGCTGGACGGCGGCCCGTTCCTCTTCACCACCGACAGCACCGGTAACCGGAGGTATCGCACCGATTACCTGGGAGGAACGCTGGACGGCGGCCCGTTCCTCCGGATTGGCGGGTTCTTCAGTACCGAAGGGGAGTCGGGAACAGTGCTGACCCGCCAGAGCCGGACCCACACTCCGAGTGTAGACCTGGCAGAATTGCCGTGAGCCGGTTCCGGGGCGGATAAAATGCGAATCCAGATTCGGATTTTGCGATCCGGCGAGATTCCCGCCATGGTGGGTCGGATTTTGCGATCCGGCGAGATTCCCGCCATGGTGGGCCTGCCGGGACCGAAGCCTCGAGCCCCCTTCCCTACCATCCCCCCCCGCCCATGACCCACCCTCCCCGCCAAGGCCCCTCCACCCGCTGCGTCTGGGGTGGAGAGCCGGAATACTCGCCCGAAGGCGCCACCGTGCCCCCCATCTTCCACGGGGTCACCTACGCGTACGACGATATGGAGGCCTGGCGGGCGGCGGGCGCCGGCGAGGGTCCGGGCTACATCTACTCCCGGAACCGGAACCCCACCGTGGAGCTCCTGGAGGAGAAGGTCCGGGCCCTTGAGGGCGCCGAGGCCGCCACGAGCTTCTCCACCGGGATGGCCGCGGTGAGCGGGGCCCTCTACACCTTCCTCTCCTCCGGCGACCGGGTGGTGAGCATCCGCGACAGCTACGGGGGCACGGGGAAGATCTTCACCACCTTCCTCCCGCGCTTCGGCGTCCAGGTCACCCTCTGCGAAACCGATGACCATGCGGGGCTGGTGGAAGAGATCCGAAAAGGGTGTCGCCTGGTCTACCTGGAGAGCCCCACCAATCCCACCCTCAAGGTCCTGGATCTGGCCACCCTCGCCGCCGAGGCCCGGCAGGTGGGCGCCCTCACTGTGGTGGACAACACCTTCGCGACCCCCATCAACCAGCGGCCGCTGGAGCTGGGGGCGGACCTCGTCGTCTACAGCGCCACCAAGTTCCTGGGCGGGCATTCCGACGCCATGGGGGGGCTACTGGTGGGGCGGAAGGAGCTGGTGGACGCCGCCTTCCACTTCCGGGAGATCCATGGTGCCTCCCTGGATCCCATGTCGGCCTTCCTCCTGGCCCGGGGCCTTCGCACCCTGGAGCTCCGGGTCGGTCGCCACAATGAGAACGCCATGGCCGTGGCCCGCTTCCTCCGTGAGCATCCGGGGGTGGCCCAGGTGTTCTACCCCGGGCTTCCGGATCACCCGGGCCACGAGGTGGCGCGGCGCCAGATGAGCGGGTTCGGTGGGGTCCTGAGCTTCTCCCTCGCCGGGGGACCGGAGCTGGTGGACCCCTTCCTCGGGGCACTCCGTCTCGCTCACCGGGCCGCATCCCTGGGGTCGGTGGCCACCCTCGTCGGCCCCCCCGCCACCACCAGCCATGTGGAGCTCTCCCTCCAGGAGCGGGCCGCGCTGGGGATCCCCGAAGCGCTCATCCGCTACTCCACCGGGATCGAGAACGCCGAGGACCTGGTGGCCGATCTCGGGCAGGCGCTTGAGCATGTCGCCTGAGGTACGGCCGTACCCCCTGGAGCCCGTTGCACGTCAGGTGGGACGGGACCAGAATGGGCTGACGCAGTCTCTGGCGTGCCCGCCCCCCACCCAAGGAGTTGACCCAATGTCTTCACCCCAGGCTCGCCCCGATTCGCTCGCTGCCCGCTGGAGAGAACTCCGAACCCGGGAGCCCCGGATCCGAGCCCGGGACGCCGCCCGCCGCCTCCAGGTCACTGAAGGCGAGCTGGTGGATTCCCTGGTGGGCCGGGGAGTCACCCGACTTCGCGGCCCCTGGATCCAGCTCCTCAAGGCCCTGGAACCCCTTGGCGCCATGATGGCGCTGACCCGAAACGAGCACTGCGTCATTGAGAAGGACGGGGTCTACCGGCGGGTGGAGGACTTCGGGCACATGGGTCAGGTGCTGGATGAGGGGATCGACCTCAGGCTCTTCCTCACCCGATGGGGCGCGGCCTATCTGGTGCGGGACGATGAGGCGTATGGACTCCGCACCAGCATCCAGTTCTTCGACGTCCATGGGCACGCCGTCCACAAGGCCTACCCTCGCGGAGAGGGCGACGCCGGGGACAGTGGTGGGGACGAAGAGGGCCGTTCGGAGGAAGAAGAAGGGCTACCACAGCCGGCACCCGGCGGAGATTTGGGTGCCCAGGTCACCTTGGAAGGACTCGCCATGGAGATGGCGGACCCGGATCAGGATCCTGGGCTGGTGGTGCGGCCTCCGGTTCCCACTCCGCCGGAAAAGCCCGATGACGAGGTGGACCAACCGGGGCTTCGGGATGCATGGCTCGCCCTCCAGGACACCCATGACTTCCACCGTCTCCTGAAGCAGTTCGGGGTCGGTCGAATCCAGGCCCTGCGCCTGGCGGGGAGGGAGCTGGCCTGGCCCGTCTCCACCCGGGCCCACCGGGAGGTCCTGGAGGGAGCGGCCGCCGAATCGATTCCCCTCATGATCTTCGTGGGGAACCGCGGCGTCGTGCAGATCCACTCGGGCGTGGTCCGGAAGCTGGAGGCCGTGGGCCCCTGGTACAACGTCCTGGACCCGGGCTTCAACCTGCATCTCCGGGAAGAGGGGGTAACCTCGAGCTGGGTGGTGAGAAAGCCCACCAGCACCGGGGTGGTCACCGCCGTCGAGCTCTACGA
>PWZC01000139.1 GCA_003567615.1 Gemmatimonadota bacterium
AAGCCGATTCTCACATCATTTCGGCCGAAAGCAGATAAATCGTAGATCTCCAGTATCGGTCTGATTTAACGAGACAAAAATTTAGATTAGGTTTAGACTCCCCTCCTTCATAAGGAGGGGAATCCCTCCAATTCAACCAATTTTACTTAGATCAACGTAAATGTTATTCAGGTAAGCCGGCTCCTATCCCGGAGCTTAAGGATCAGCATTCGGCACAGGCTGGGGTGTGTACCAGAAAAGATTAGCACTCAAACACAACCCGTTCATAAATCCCTCAATCCCCGTCATCCCAACAACCCAATACAACTGCCCCCCAACAAAATCGGCAGCCTCATTTCAGGATTTCTGAAATTTTGCCCATCTTAGTGCTATCGGCCACTCTATAAATCTGCGTACGGCCTTCAAACGGGACATTGAACCAATGGATGAGGATCTATTATGATGAACGCTTCCACTTTCTGGAGAACAGTAATCTGCGGCATTATCGCAACTTTTGTAATGACCATGGTTTCCTTTATACAGGCCGGTGTTGGGCTGCCTGCCATTGACCTGGGCCATATTCTTAAAGCCAGTTTCAATCACGTTCATACCGGAGAGCCCTACACCCTGATCTGGGGAAATGCGGCATTTAACGTTGGCGGGGTTTTGATGGCATTGATCTGGGTGAGCTTTCTTCAGAACCGCATCCCAGGCAACTGGATCATTCAGGGTGCCATTTACGGGGTCATTATTTCGGTAGTGGTTGGCCTGATTGTTGCTCCCGTGGTTTCATTGGCCGCCGGAGACTCCTTCGGCATTTTTTACCTCGACACCTGGGCGCCGGGGCTCATCCTCCTTTCCGGCCTGGTGATGCACATCAGCTATGGATTAACCTTGTCGCTGTCACTGAAGGTTGCGGGAGTGGACGGACTTGGTAGTCGTTAATCGTTAATGGTGTAATGGTTATTGGTGTAATCGTGCAGATCGAAGCTTTACCCGATTAACTAATACACGATTAACCATTAACGAAAAAGCCGCCCAAAGCCCTGCCGGGCTCTGAAGCGGCTCACGTTTATTCGTTGTTGATACATTTAACCCGAAAGAAGGCTTTCGGCTTCCGCGGTTCTCATCACTCCGGGCAGGTTCCCCAAACCGGGCGTGGTAATACCCAACTGGTGGCGCCGTCGTCAAAATCTGCTGGAGGTGAAATATTCAAAGAAGTAACACACCATCCGGATAGGTCTTGATTGAAAGCTATAGCATCTGAAAACATACTGTTCATGCCCTCCACGTTTTGCGTATCCCAGCCGCCAATGTCCTGGTTAAAGGAGGGAGCACCTTTAAACATGGCAGTCATAGAAATCACATTACCCGTATCCCAACCGCCTAGGCCCTGATTGAAGGAACTCGCACTCTCAAACATACCGGTCATGAATGTTACTTTACCCGTATCCCATCCACCGATATTTTGATTGAAAGACGTGGCGCCTAGGAACATACCGTCCATACTCTCCACATTAGTCGTATTCCAACAACCGATGTCCTGGTTGAAGGAATTGGCATCACGGAACATATTCGACATAGTAGTCACATTACCCGTATCCCATCCACCGATATTTTGATTGAAAGACGTGGCGCCTAGGAACATACCGTCCATTCTCTCCACATTAGTCGTATTCCAACCACCGATGTCCTGGTTGAAGGAATTGGCATCAAGGAACATATTCGGCATAGTAGTCACATTACCCGTATCCCAACCACCAATATCCTGATTGAAATTGGTGGCATTACCAAACATAGAAAACATAAAAGTCACATTACCTGTATCCCAGTTGCTTATATCCTGGTTAAAAGCTGTGGCTCTTAGAAACATAGTTCCCATATTCTGAACATTTCCCGTATCCCAACTTCCAATATCCTGATTGAAATTAGTGGCATCCCAAAACATGCCTTGCATATCCATTACATTACCTGTATCCCACTTGCCTATGTCCTGATTGAAGGATGTAGCGGCATTAAACATTATGCTCATATCCTGAACATTTCCCGTATCCCAGCTGCCGATGTCCTGATTGAACGACGTGGCGCCCCGAAACATTGATTCCATATCAGTTACATTGCCTGTATCCCAGCCGCCTATGTCTTGATTGAATAACCCGGCAAGCCTGAACATTTTGGCCATGTTTACCACATTTCTGGTATCCCAACCGCCAATATTCTGATCAAATGATGAGGCAAAATCGAACATTCTTTCCATGGTCTCCACATTGCCGGTATCCCAGCTGCCTATGTCCTGATTAAAGGATAAAGCAGCAGCAAACATTAGACTCATATCAGTCACATTACTTGTGTCCCAGTTGCCAATATCTGAGTTGAAAGTAAATAGGATTGATGGATTCAGTGAACTCATATCCGTGACCGGCGTTGTGCAAAGACGATTCAGGATGGTACCTTCATCCCTGCGCACGAACAGCAGCTCGCGGTCCACAGCTTCGTACTCAATGCCGTCCACAATGCCTCTATCTCCGGGGCTTGCATCCGGGCAGCGGATGGTAATGCCGTTATCATCAAGGAAAAATGCAGAGGCTGCACTCTCGGTGGTAAATGTTCGTTGCTCTCCGTATGCAGTTCCCGCCTCATTTGTTGCATATGCGCGAACATGGTAGGTGGTGGATGCGCTAAGGCCGGTAATGCTGCTCACAAAATCTTCCGGTCCGGCGCCATCATTCGTGCAGCTATCCTCCGTTGTAGGATTCGCTCCGGTGCTCCAGCATACCCCTTTCTGCG
>PWZC01000450.1 GCA_003567615.1 Gemmatimonadota bacterium
ACCTACGGGAACGACTTCAAACAGGCCATCCACGCCGGTTGGGGAAAGATCGACGAGGAGGATTTCATTACCGGGGTGCAGGCCGTACTGGAGGCCCATCCGGACATTGACGCGGCCCGGCTCGGGGTCATGGGCGGAAGCTACGGTGGGTACATGACAAACTGGCTCACCGCCCGCACCGATCTCTTCGCCGCAGCGGTGACCCGGGCCTCCATCTCCCAGTGGGAGAGCCTGGCCAAGACCACGGACTCGAACCTGCCCCATCTTCCCTTTGGCGGGGCTTCCTTCGAGGAGCGGGAGCTCTTCCGGGCCCTGTCACCCATCAGCTATGTGGAGAACGTCACCGCCCCCACCCTGGTGATCCACGGGGAGGAGGATTACCGGACGCCTCTGGGCGAGGGGGAGCAGTGGTACGGAGCGCTCCAGAAGCTGGGGGTGCCGTCGGAATTCGTACTCTATCCCCGCAGCGCCCACGGCATCCGCGAACCGTGGCTGGCGGCGGACAGCCAGGAGCGGACCCGGAGCTGGTTCGAACACTGGCTCCTGGAGCGCCCGGCGGCTGCGCAGGACGGAGAAGCTTCGGACCGGTAGAAAACGACGGCTGGGGAGGGGGAGGGAGGCCTGGGGAGAGCGATTAACGCCGCCCCGCTGCCCCCTCCTCCCCAGCTTCCTCCGGGAAGGGGCGGTACAGGACCAGGGTCCGGCCGATGACCTGCACCACTTCGACGCCGTCCACCTCGCCACCCACCGCGTCAGCCGCCTCCCGAGCCGAAAGGTCGGAGGTGTCCAGGACCTTCACCTTCAGAAGCTCCCGGGTGTTGAAGGCTTCGGTGAGGGAGCGCCCGAAGGCGGGACTGATCCCATCGGCACCTACCTGCAGGATGGGCTTCAGGGGATGGGCCTGGGAGCGGAGTCGGGCGCGCTCCTTCGAGGAGAGTCGACTCATGATGGATCCGGGTTCAGCCGCCAGATGGTGTAGGTGAGGAAGGCCGCGAAGCCTACCCAGAGGACGTAGGGGACCATGAGCAGGCCTGACAGGGGCCGCACGTCCCAGAACGCCACCGCGGTGGCGAAGACGGCGGCGAAGAGGAGGAGCGCTTCCCAGAAGGCCGCCTTCAGGTTCTCCCGGCCGAAGAAGAGGTACGACCAGAGGGAGTTCAGCACCAATTGGAGCACGAAGAGTCCCAGCGGAAGAAGGCCGCCCATCACGCCGGTGCGGAGCCACACGAGCCAGGCCGCCACCGACATCATGATGAACAGGAGCGTCCATACCGGCGGAAAGAGCCAGGAGGGCGGGTTCCACGAGGGTTTCCGGATCTTCTCGTAGTACCACTCCCCCGGACGGAAGAAGGCGCCGGAGGTGCTGGCCAGGAAGCTGAGTGCGACGAAGGCGGCTAGACCCAGGAGGGACTGGATCATGTTGGATCCACCTGGATGACGCCGTGGAACTCCACGATGATGCGCCCCTGGGCATCTTCGGTGCCCACGACCCAGACCAGGAGACCGTCACCGAGTCCCGAGGACGGCATTCCCAGGAGGGGCAAGCTCTCCCCGGTCTCCCGGTCACGGAGTGCCCATTCACCGGGACCCTCCTGCTCCAGGACGCCTACCCGTGGAGGACGGCCCTCCATCTCCAGGAGGCGATACTCCAAAACCTCCAGGCCCGGTCCCACCGGGGTGGCGGCCCGTCGGCCCCAAACCTGGACCGTGCCTCCCGCAAGGGACCGGAGCTCCCGGGCCAGGCCACCGGTGAGTCCGAGTTCGGCACCTTCCTCCGGGCGGAGAACGGCCGTTTGAACGGTACCGGTGCCCGTGACGCCGACCACCCCTGTGACTGTGTCCACCTGTGCGGTCGGAGTCGCGGCTTCCGGCATTTCGGTAGGCTCAGCTACGATGGTGTCCGGCAGGGAGTCGGGTAGGGTTGCGGTGTCTGATTCCATGGGTGGAAAAGCCGGATCCTGGGGGTCGGAGATGATAGGTTCGTCCCTTTCCCTCTCGCCGCGCGGCTCCAGGACGACGCCGGAAGCTCCCCGGGGAACGTCGGGGGCCGAGGCTTCAACCCCGACCTCCCCCGACGGATCCGCCTCGTCGGTTCCGCAGCCCGGAAGCAGGAACGGTAGGGCGAGGAGCAGAAGGACGGTCGGCTTACCGCATCGGGGTAGAGGTGTTCCGCGGCAGGGAATCATCGGATTCGTACCACCCAGAACTGCATGAAGCCGGGGAGGTTCCCATCGGTGCCGCTCCGGGCCACTACGGCGTAGGGCTCATGACCTGAAAGACCACCCACCACGTGGTAGAGAGTGGAGCCGGCAGCCACCGTGGTCTCCCGTTCGAAGGAGACGAAGTCATTTCTAGGTGGGGTGAGGCGGGCCTCCTCGATGAGGCGGTCTTCTACACCTCTCAGGTCCCAGGAGGGGAACCGGAGCAGCGGATCTCCACCGGTGAGCCGGCCATCTGTGTAGAGGCTGGCGGCCCAGTAGGCCATGAGGGGGCGAACGTCCTGGCCCAACGCCTCCTGCAGGGTGGCGAACCCGCTACGTGGGGACTGGATGATGCGACGCTGAAGCTCCCGCTCCCCGCCCACCTGGTTGGCGAAGTGGTCGGAAAGCCAGCGGAGGAAGGACCAGGTAACGCCGTAGGCGATGCGACCGGAGATGCACGGATCCGGATTGTCGGTGGCAAGCCACCCACACCCCTCCGGCGCACCGGGGCGCTGCGGAAGTGGGGTACCCCCGGCTTCGTTCCCCTCGCGTCCGGCGAATCCGTAGAAGACGGCCAGATCCACGAACGCATTCAGGTACCAGGAGTTGTTGGTAGGGGAGAGGTTGCTGGCCAACGCGACCCCGCCGCCCAGATTTCGTCTGGGGGCGTTCCCGGTGTAGGAATGCCCCACGACCTCCTCTGCCAGAGTGGCCTGTCCCTCCAGGAGCCAGATGGCCTGGGATCCCTGGGCATCACCGAGCTGGAAGCGACGTCCGAACTGGATGATGTGCGTGGTCTCGTGGGCCAGGAGCACGGGGGCGTCCCGTCGAGCGGTCTCGCGGGTGTACTCCCGCGTGCGGTTCTCATTGTCCCGGATCTCCCCCTCGGGATCAGGGGCCTTGGCGTAGTAGAATTCGCCGCCGTTGGCGCCGGGACATTGATTGCCGAAGAAGTCCGAGGAGACGACGAATCCCAGCGTGTTCGCCGACATCTCGTTCACCTTCCGGCTCACCACGATGACGATTCGACCATTCCCGTCCACATCGGTGGGAGTTCCGAAGTGGTCCGACAACTCACTGTAGATCCGACTGTCGAACTCATCGGAGAGGCGGTCGAAGTCGGAGGTGGTGAATCCGCCCGACGGGTTGTTCACATCCTCCACCCAGATGGAGTGTTGCCCCACGCGCCGCACCACGGCTCGGATATCGAAGCCGTTCTGGCAGACGTTGGGGTTGATGTCCGGAACCCGCAGCGAGACCGTATCCCCTGCTTGTCGGTCGGCCGAGACGCGGGCCACCGGTATCCCGTCCGAACTGAGTGCACTGGAGAGGGTGACCGACCGTGGATCGGCACGCGGACTCGCCAGCACCGGCTCCATGGAGCGGGCCTCCACCTCCCGGAGGGCGGGCTTTGTGGCCCGGTGCAGACGCCACCGCTCCACATCATCCGGCGAGCCGGCATGGTGGTCATGATCGTGGTCGTGGATCAGATGCTCCCGCTCTCCCCGGGAAGGGGGGATGTCCGAGTTTCCATGGAGCCGCGTCGCGGCCTGTGCCCGGAAGGTGGAGGTGGCAACCATGGCCGAGGCTGCCCCTTCCCCATCATGGGCCGCCACCACGGCATTCCCCCCCAGCCGGTTGCCACGGAATCCCTGGAGGCGAACCGTGGTGCGGGTTGCAGCGGTGCTGCTGGTGGACTGAACCCCCACAAGGTATTCGGCCCCGGAGGAGCTTCCGTCCAGGATGAGGCAGAACTGGGGGCTCGACGTCACGAGCCGGAGTTCACCGCGCTCGAGACCGGTGGTTTCGCCAGGATCGAATGGATGGTTTACCGGAAGGCTGATGTCGCGGCCGGCCTGAACGGTCACGGGCGCCGCCCCCTCGGGACGACACAGGAGATCGGGAAGCCGAATCCGGAGGGACGATTCGGTTGCCTCCAGGACCTGGACCTGTACCCCATGGACCCGGACCGTATTGCCGGCGGCGCTCGGATCGAAGTTCGCTCCGGTGATGACGGCCTCCTCACCTGGCCGAAGCACCGCCGGAGAAACGGACGAGATGATGGCCGACTCCACGACGGTGAGGGTGATCTCGCCGGAAGCCCCTCCTGCCTCGGCTGTGATCCGTACCTGCCCCAGGGCGATGCCCTCAACCTCCCCGGACCCCGAAACGCGGGCCACCGTCTCATCGGAGCTGGACCAGGTGACCTGCGGTCCCGAGATGGGCTCACCGGCCGCGTCCCGGAGCTCGGCCTGCAGTTGGACCCGCTCCGCGATGCGGATCCGGTTGGTGTCGGAGGAGACCTGCACAGTGGCCACCTGGGGGCCGGTGGGGCTGTCGCTACACCCCCCCAGGACCAGACCCGTGACCAGAAGGATGAGGCCGGCCGGCAGGAAGCCGAAGCGTTTCGTCGCCCGGGTGGATCGGGCACGGAGTTGGATCATCTGCAAAGCAAGAAGGGACGGCGGAAGGAGGGACCGCCGACGGCGGGCGAGGGGCCGATTTGCCACCTCCAGGACTTCTACCGAAGTTCCCCGGGAGGGATCCACGTTGGGCCCGTCACTGGAATTGCACCCACGATCTCCCGCCCTCCACCTTTCCAGCCCACTTCCGCTGCAAGCCTTCTTTCCGCCTCCAGCCCTCCGCCTCCATGCCCTCTTCCCGCTCCCGGCCTCCGGCAGGGCCCGGCGCCAGTTCCGATCCCCGGCAGGCGACTCGTACGGACCATCCCGACCCTCCGCATCCGCCGGAGCTTCCCGCGGTGCCTGGTTCGATACCTGTGGTGGCTGCGGTGGCACGTCGGCAGGATCGGGTCCTGGTGGCGCTGCGGGGAACCGGGCGCCGCCATGCGGGGCTCTGGGAATTTCCAGGAGGCAAGGTGAGGGAAGGAGAACGACTGGACCAGGCGATCCGAAGGGAGTTGACGGAAGAACTGGGGGTAGGAGCGTCGGAGGTGGGAAGGCCGCTCTTCCAGGCCCGGGATCCCGGGTCCCCCTTCGTGGTCCTCTTCATTCCGGTGATCCTCTCCGGCGATCCCCGGCCCCTGGAGCACGAGCGTCTGGCGTGGCGGGCGCCGGAGGAGCTTTCGGAAATCCCCTTGGCTCCCTCCGACGCCCGCTTCGTGCAGGAGTACCTGTTGGCTCAGAACTCCTCGACCCGACGCAGCTCGTAGGGGAGATCCGAGTCGATCCAGAGGCCTTCACGATCCAGGAGCCGCAGGGTGTCCCGGTCGAGTCGGGCGAGATAGGCCCGCGGCGGACCCTCTGCTTCGCCATCCAGACGGATGACTGCCGCGGTGGGTACGGCCTCCAGGACGCCGGGCTCCTCTCCCCAGCGACCCAGGATGGTGAAGGTGGCGTCACCGCCCCCTGCCACGCCCAGGTAGGTTTCACGGAGGACGTATACCCGGGGGCCCGGAAGGAGCGTCAGCTTGGTCCGGATACCGGCGCAGTCCGCGCAGGGAAGGACGCCCTGGAAGAAGAGGGCATCGGGGTGGCTGCCTTCCTCGACTTCGGCAGTCACCGCCTCCAGGCCCACACCCAGGTGATCGGTGACCTGGTCCCGCTCCGGCCTGTACGCCTCACCCATTCCCATGGCTTCTTCCCGTTCCGGCGCCACCACGTCAGGGACTCCGGCGCCGCCGGTGGGTGGAGGGCCGTCTTCCGGAAGGGCCGGGACCGGAGGTGGGGCTTCGTCGGACCCGCACGCCACCGATCCCAGGCCGAGTCCCACCAGGACGAGGGTGAGAAGGAAGGGGCTGAATCTGGGGCGGTAGGGGAGTGGGCAGTGCATCGGTCACCTCCACGGGGAATGGGAGAATGCGGGTCCCGGCGTCCCCAGGACCCGCATCACCCCGCAATAGATCGACTCAGATGACGATGATCAACATGACGGCGGCAATGGTGGCCAGGAGGAAGACCATCATCACCGTCATGGACACCCGTAGGGTCGTGGAAGCGGTCTCGCCCGGAATCCCCACCTCCGGCCCCGTGCGACCCAGGATGGACCGGGTCCACGCCACAGGGTCGAAGCCCCGGCGTGCGATCTTCCGCGTGGTATCCCAGGAGAAGTCCTCCCACCACTTGAAGAAGCGCTCCACCGGGACCACGGTGGTGCGCCAGACCAACCGGGCCGAGCTGCGGTAGACCCAGTCCGTGTCCAACTGGATCTTCTGCTTCGGCTTCAGATAACCGGTGATGGCGAAGAACACCAGCGCGGTGAAGAGAAGGAGCTGGAACCCCTTGGTGAGGGAGGCGACGGTGTAGGGGTCGTAGTCCGGGACGCCGCCGGGAAGCATGGTGTAGAGCGGGTCGGGCCAGACTCCCAGGAGGACGGTGAGCCCCACGGCCAGCCACATGGCTACGTACATGTTGGTTGGGATGGCCGCCGCCTGGATGGGCTTCTTCGGCTCGCCACCAAACCACGTGAAGTAGGGGACCTTGAGCCCCACCGAGAGGAAGGTCCCCACCGAAACCAGGTGCAGGAGAAGCACCACGCCGGGCAACCCGGCATACTCGGCCGCGTAGACGGTGATGGGCTTGGAGATGAAGCCCGCAAGGAAGGGGGCCGAGGCGATGGCGAGGCCCGCCACCACGTAGATCCAGAAGACCGCCGGGAGCTGCCGGTAGAGTCCGCCAAGCTGGCTCATCCGGCTCTCACCGGTGGAATAGATGACGGCACCGGCCGCCATGAAGAGGAGGCCCTTGTAGAGGATATTCGTGATGGCCAGCGCCACGGCCCCCTGGATGGCCAGCGTGGACCCGATCCCGATGGCCGCCACCATGAAGCCGAGCTGGCTCACGATATGGTACGAAAGGACCCGGCGGATGTCGTTGCACAGGATCGCGTAGATGACCCCGTAGACCGCCATGAGGCATCCGGCCCAGATGAGGATGTCCCATCCGGCGAAGCCCCGCGCCAGCGTGTATACCGCCAGCTTGGTGGTGAGGGCCGACATGAAGATGGTCCCCGTCACCGTAGCCCGGGGGTAGGCGTCGGAGATCCACGCGTGGAGTGGCACAACTGCGGCGTTGACGGCAAATCCACCGAGGATCAGCCATGAGGCGATCCCGCCCTCGAAAGCATCGAAGGCGATGGAGCCGGTCTCGGCGATGTGCCAGAGCGCACCACCCAGGAGGAGGCTTCCGCCGAAGAGGTGGACGAAGAGGTACCGCATGGCGGACCCGTAGGCCTCCTTGGTTCCCCGGGCCCAGATCAGGTAGGCCGAGGCAAAGGCCATGATCTCCCAGAAGAAGATCAGGGTGAAGAGATCCCCGGCGAAGGTGGCGCCCAGCGGGCTTCCGGCATAGAGCAGGGCCGCCACCTGCTGCCCCGTGTCCCTGAGATGGAGGGCGTAGATCCCGGCCACCAGGGTGGCAAGGGCAAAGACCCAGCCGAAGACCAGGGAGAGGGCATCCACCCTGAGCAGTTGCAGTTCGTAGGTGGCGAACGCCCACCCCAGGTGCTCACCCGGCTGCAGGTTCGCCAACACCCCCACCGCAAGTGCGGGAAAGATCAGGAACACCCACGACCGCGCACGGGCCGGAACCAGGGGAATCAGGAGCGCCCCGAGAATGAGGATCAGCCCGGGAGGTATGAGTCCAAGCACGGCTCAGCCCTCCCTTCCGGCCGGGGTGCGACCCCGTGGCGTCGATGCCGGCGGAGCCACCGCCGGGCTCTCACCACTCCAGTCCGGATCCTTCTCGGACGGGTCGTAGAAATCCTCGGGGCGGTCCAGCAGGGGACTCACCAGCCCCTTCGCCACCCAAGAGAGGAAGAGGCACCCCAGAAGCCCGGTGAGGGCGAAGAAGAGGGGGAAGTCCCAGAGGTACACCCACTCCTTGTCCTGCATCAGGCCCAGCACCACCGAGCCCAGGAGGGCGAAGCCGAAGAGGAGCTGCCAGAAGTTCAGTCTCATCAGATGCCTCCCGTGAAGGTCACCCCGGTCACGGAGGCCACGATGGCCTCCGCCAGGGAGAAGAAGCGGAAGACTCCGTCGGGATGGATTCCCAGGAGGAGGGCGAAGAGCATGGTGATGGTAATGGGGACCACCATGAGCGGGGACGCCTCGTTGAAGCGGGTGTGATCCGGCGAGCTCCGCAGGAAGGCCCGGGTCACGATGGGCACCAGGTATGCCGCGTTCAGGAGTCCACTCAGCAGGAAGACCCAGAGGTAGATGGAGAGCCCCGCATCCAGGGCTCCGACCCCCAGGTACCACTTGGACACGAAGCCGCCCACCAGGGGCACCCCCGCCAGGCCCACCGCTCCCACCCCGAACGCCGCCATGGTGAGAGGCATCTGGCGGCCGATACCATCGAGCTGACTGACCTTCTTCTTCCCGGTATGCACGTAGATGGCACCGGCGCAGAAGAAGAGGGTGATCTTCATGGCGGCGTGGGTGATCATGTGGAAGGCCGCGCCCAGCATGGCCTGGGGCGCCAGGATGGCGATGCCCAGGACGATGTACGAGAGGTGCCCCACCGTGGAGTAGGCGAGGCGGGCCTTGAGATCATCCTTCGTGATGGCGATGAGGGATGCCACCAGGATGGTGATGGCGGCGAGGATGGCCAGGAAGGTAGCCGCCCCCATGGCGCCGAAGAGCTCAGGCCCGAAGATGTACCCCACCAGTCGGACGAAGCCGAAGACGCCCGCCTTCACCACCGCCACGGCGTGGAGGAGGGCCGACACCGGGGTCGGCGCGATCATGGCGTTGGGAAGCCACGACTGCAGGGGCATGACGCCCGCCTTCACCCCGAATCCCAGGGCGAAGAGGAGGAAGACCGTCCAGAGGAAGGGCATCCCCATCTCCGCATCCAGGAACCCACCGGGCTGGAAGTCCAGCGTCCCCGTGACGGCATAGATGGCCGCAAGGCCCGCCACCAGGGCGATCCCGGCGGTCAGGGCGTAGATCAGGTACTGTCGACCGATTTCGTAGGCCTTCTTGGAGCCCGAGTGGATGACCAGCGGGTAGGTGGCCACCGACAGGATCTCGTAGAAGATCACGAAGGTGAGGATGTTCCCCGAGAAGCAGAGCCCGATGGTGGCCGAGAGACAGGCGGCCAACATGGAGAAGAATCGACTCTGCTTGGCCTCGTTCGCTCCGCGCATGTAGCCGAAGGCGTAGAACGAGGTGAGGATCCAGAGGAACGAGGCCGAGGTGGCGAAGAGAAGACCCGCCGGGTCCACCCGGAGGGACAGCCCGATCCCCGGGGCGATCTCAAGGAGGTCCATCCCGTATCGCTCGCCGGCCAGGACGCCGGGAATCATCATGGCGATGAGGGAGAACTTCACCACGGCGGCCAGCACCGTCCAGGTTTCCCTCAGATTCCGACGCTTCTCCCCGGTAAGGGGGACGGCCACCGCCGCGACGGCGGAGGCCAGGATCGCAAGGAGAGGAGCCAGGTCAAGGAAGCCGTCCATGCCTCAGCCTCCCAGCAGCGGTGCGACGGCGGGCTCCAGAAGGGCCCGCACGATGAGGAAATTGAACACACCCACCAGGATCACCGCCGCCGACAGGATGGCGATGGGGATGAACATGGAGGGGGGCACCTCGCCGGCCACGGCGCCCCGCAGCTCGTCGGCCGAGACCCCTCCGGTGGCGGAATCATCTGCACTCTCCTCCGCGCCCTCCACGTCCCGGAAGACGAACTCCACCATGCGGAAGAAGTAGATGGCCGAGAGGAGGGACGACAGGACGATGACGGCAAACCAGACCCATGCGTCGGCCTGCACCGCCCCGATCATGAGATAGACCTTCGAGAAGAACCCGGCCGTGGGTGGAATCCCGACCATGGCCAGGACGGCGATGACGAAAGCGTACATGGTCCACGGCATCTTCTTCCCGAGGCCCACCATATCCGGGATCCGCACCAGGCCTGTACGCCACTGGATGGCACCGCCGATGAGGAAGAGAAGCCCCTTCATGAGGGCGTGGTTCACGATGTGCAGGAGGCCGCCGATGAGGCCGATGGGGTTGGCCAGTGCGATCCCGAGACCCACGTAGGCGATCTGACCCACCGAAGAGTACGCCAGCATGCGTCGATAGTCCTGCTGGCCGATGGCGATGATGGACCCGAAAAGAATCCCCGCCGCTGACATCCAGCCGATGGTGGCGGCGATGGGGAGCGCCTCCGTGAAGAAGCCGGGTGGAAAGACATCCAGCATGAGACGCACGATGGCGTAGGCCGACACCTTCGTCATGATGGGCGCAATGAGCGCCGCCGACGACGAAGGGGCGTTGGTATATACGTCGGGCATCCAGAAGTGCAGCGGGAAGAGGCCCATCTTCAGCGCCAACCCCAGCACCATGAGGACTGCGCCTGAGATGACGGACCGGCTCTCCAGCAGTTCCGGGAGCCGTGCCGCAACGTCCGCCATGTTGATGGAGCCCACCGAGAAATAAATGAAGCCCACGCCCAGGAGGTAGAATCCGCCACCAACCGCCCCGATGAGGAGGTAGCGAAGGGTGGCGAAGGCTCCTCCCCGTCTGCCTGTGGCCAGAAGGGCATAGGCGGCCAACGCCGCGATCTCCAAAAAGACGTAGAGATTGAAGAGATCGCCGGTGATGCTCATGCCGGCCAGCCCGGCCACCAGGAGCGCCATGGACGGGTAGGTCAGTGCCGCCTTCCCCGGAGACTCGTGGCGGATGGATCGGGGGGCGTAGATCAGCACTAGGACGCCGATCCCCGTGACCAGGGTGGTCATGTAGGCGGCCAGGTGATCCAGGACGAATTCGATCCCGATGGGCGGAATCCACCCTCCCAGAGCATATCGGATGGGCTGCCCGGAAGAGGGGACCTCCAGGAGACCGATCACGCTCACCAGAAACGAGACGACGGTTCCCGTCAGCGCGATGAGGTGGCCCGCACGGAGACTCCTGAGCCCCACCAGGAGGCTGAGGAGTCCAGCGAGGATGAGGGTCGTCGGGATGAGAGCAGGTAGCTGGCTCACGCCGATTCCCTCATGCTCTGGATGATGACTTCCTCGTCGAGACTACCGAAGCGCCGGTATGTCACGAGGAGGAGGGAGAGAGCGACGCCGGTAATGGCCACCCCGACCACGATGGCGGTGAGGACGATGACCTGGGGCAGCGGGTTCATGTAGAGCGTGGGGTCCGTCCCGAACTCCTCGGTATAGACCGGGATGGTCGCTCCCTGCTTGAAGGCGCCCTGGATGAAGAAGAGGTAGATGGCCGTCTGGAAGATGGTCATCCCGATGACCTTCTTCAGGAGGTTCCGCTTCATGGTCATTCCGTACAGCCCGATCGCCAGGAGGACGGCGATGAGGATATACGGATAGCGACCGGCGAAGAATTCGATGGTCACCGGAGTGCGCTCCCTGCCGTGCTGGCGATCATGCTCCTGTAGTCTCCCATTGACCGGTTCATTCGTCGACTCCTCCGGTGGTCAGGCCATCGTAGATGGCCACCAGGGAGCCCCAGACCAGGAAGCCGATGAAGACTTCGGCGAAGAAGATTCCCCAGTACCGCAGGATCACTCCGTCCATCCCGGGAATGGCATAGCCGTACTCGAGGAAGTTTCCTCCAAAGGCCATGGACATGAATCCCAGGAGGGCGAAGGCAAGCGCCCCGATCCCCGCCAGATAGAGTCCGGCGGCGGGGGAGAAGCGCTCGTACGATTCCTCGCCCTGGGAGATCCGGAGAAGGATGGTGGAGGCGGCGAGCATGACGCCTCCCTGGAAGCCCCCGCCCGGGTCGTAGTGACCGTGGGTCACCACATAGAGGGCGAAGATCTGGATCAGGGGGACGATGGCCCGGGAGATGACGTCCAGAAAAAGGGAGTCATAGCGACTGGTCATGCTCCCCCTCCAAGCGTGTCACGTGCCGGAGGCGTGCGACTCCCGTCGGGCTCCCTGCCCGCCTCGGGCCCCATTCCCGCCGCCACGGACCGCTCGGGATCGGGAAGGCCTTCTTCCCGACGTCTGCGCAGGAGGATGAGGAGGCAGGAAAGTGCGGCCGCCACAACCACCACGGCCTCGCCGAAGGTGTCGAAGCCCCGGTAGTCGGCCAGGACCGCCGTCACCATGTTCGGGGTCTTGGAGTCGGCCAGCGCATTCTCGATGTAATACACGGAAACGTG
>PWZC01000256.1 GCA_003567615.1 Gemmatimonadota bacterium
CCGACCCTCCGAGGACCCATGTTCCAGGCTTCTTCCCCCACTCCCGCGTTCCAGGCCTCTTCCCCCACCGCCGCGGCCTCCGAGGATGCGCGACGCCGCTTTCACCAGGAGGCCCTCCCCCATCGGGATGCGGTTCAGGCCTTCGCCCGGCGCCTCACCGGCGACCCGATGGAGGCGGACGATCTCGCCCAGGACACGTACCTCAAGGCCTGGCGCTCATGGCATCAGTTCACCCCGGGCACAAGCTGCCGGAGCTGGCTCTTCACCATCTGTCGAAACCACTTTCTCAGGACCAGGGAGCGCCGGGCCCGTCACCGGGATCTGATCCGTCGTGAGACGACGGCCGGTCCCGAGCCCACTGGTGGTCATGTGCTGCCCAAGCCTCTCAGGGGGCCGGAGGCGGACTTCTTCCACGGGTTCATCGAGGCGCCTGTGCGGCGGGCCCTGGCCGATCTGCCGGATGCTTACCGGGATGCCGTGGTACTGTCCGACCTGCAGGGCATGTCCTACCATGAGGTGGCCACCGCCCTGGGGGTTCCTGTCGGGACCGTCCGCAGTCGACTCTCGCGAGGAAGGGGGCGCCTCCGCGGCCAGTTGGAGCATCTGGCGAGGGGGTCCGGGTATCCCATGGCCACAGCCGGATGACCCTTCCATGGGAACGCCGTCGGTGCTGCTGGGTCCGAAGGAGGGAAGGGGGATCCGAGCCCAGGCCCGGCTCCCCTGGCCGTTCCCGGCGCCGCGCCCTTTGCGAAGGCCCCCTGAAGCCGCGAAAGCCCCCTGAAGCCCTTTTCCCGGAGCAACGACATGGCCGTCCTGGATCCTGAGCACGTGGAATCCGGCGTGACTCCCGTCCGCCTGAACCTGACATCCTCGGCCCTGGAACGCATCCGCGAGATGCTGACCGAGGAGGATCTCCTGGAGGAGGGAGGGTTGCGGATCACCATGAAGCCCGGCGCCGGGTGCTCGGGGACGCCTCGATTCGGAATGGTGATGGAGATGGAGCCGGACGACGACGATACGGTGCTGGAGGCCGAGGGCGTCCGCATCTTCCTGGATCCCACCAGCGCGTGGGCCCTGGACGGACTGCGCCTGGACTGGGTGGATTCTCCCACCATGGGATCCGGATTCGCGTTCCAGCACCCTCGGGGTCGAGGCGGCCGGGCCTGCTGAGGGTGGGTGCGGCGACTGAAGCGGGCCAGGCCTGGCGGTGATCCGAATCCGGCGGAGGACCGGTGTGGGTGGAGTGGTCGCCATGGCGGTCTCCCTCCTGTGGGTCCCTGACGCTCCTTCCCCTTCCGCCGTAGCGGACCCGGGTGCCGGTGGCTGTGGGGTCGTCGTCTTCGACCTCTACCCCCACGGCGACCACATGCACGTGGCGGATCGCCACCCCATGGCCGGCGGGGCCGGTTTCTGCAACGACCCGGTCTTCCTGGACGAGGAGACCCTCCTCGTGGTGTTCACCCCCTCATCGCACGCGTCCAACCCCCCATCGCACGCGTCCAACCCCTCAGCGCCTGCGGAAGGGACGGCGGATGTGGGAGTGGACAGGGGGCTTCCCCGCATCGTCGCTCACAGCTTGTCGGGGCTGCAGCCCGGTGTGGCGCCGCATGGACGTGCCCAGGAGGTGGGGGTCGATCCCCGCCCCACGCCGGACGGGACCACCTTCTCCTTCATCCGACCCGGTAGTGCCGGGGAGGGGGGGAACCTCCATCTGGCTTCCCCTGACGGGGGGGCTCCGAACTCCCTGATCCCGGACGTGGACGATGTGGTGAGGCATGCGTGGGTCGACGCATCCACCCTCGCGCTGATTCGGGCGGGGAGTCCCGGCGTCCTCTGGGTCGTGGAGATCGAGGAGGGCACGCCGCGCCGGGTGGCCGACGCGGTGGTCTCCGGTCCGGAGACGGTTCCCGGGGAGGGCGCCGTCACCTTCGTCCAGTCGGCAGGGGACCGGACCTGGATCCGGCGCGTCGAAGCCGGTTCGGACAGCCTGGCGACCCTGGTGGACACGCCCCCCGGGAGCCGAGCCCACGCCTGGATGCCGCCTGGCCTCCTGGGGTCGGGCCCGGCGTTGGTGATGGCGCACGAGGGCGTCGTCTACCGGTTCGAGCCTGGTGAGGACCGCTTCTGGCACCCCATCGTCAACCTGAACCCCTACATCGGATCGTTTTCCGGCCTTGCCCTCAGTCCTTCGGGGCTGCGGGTGGCGGTGGTGGAAGGGGGTTGACGTTCTGAACGTTCAGTAGAGATTAAACGTTCAGAGCAGACTCTTTCATTTCAGGTATGGTCTTCCATGCACAAGGAATCGGAGCGGTTCATCGAACGGATGGGCCTGCAGTTCGAGGCGGACGGGCTCCCCCGGACGGCAGGTCGGATCATGGGGTTGCTCCTCCTCAGGGAGGAACCGCTCTCCCTGGACGACATCTCCGGCGAACTCCGGGTGAGCAAGGGGTCCTCTTCGACCAATTGTCGATTGCTGGAGAGTGGCGGCTGGGCCGAGCGGGTATCCCGGCCCGGCGATCGTCGGGACTTCTACCGGGTGGCTCCGGATATGGCCCTCAGAAGTCTCGACGCGGCCCAGGCCAAGATGAAGTCCTTGCTGGCACTCCTCGACGACGCCCTGGAGACCCTGCCGGCGGAGCTGGAGACCGGCCGTCGGAGGATCCGGGCCATCGGGGACTTCCACCGATTCCTCGTAGTCGAACTCCGGGACATCATCGCCCGTTGGGCCGAGATCGAGTCGGCCTCGTCGGGGGTCGGGGGTGGCAATGGCGTCGGCGGTCGAGAGGGGAGCGGGCTTGGCCGACCGAGAGGGATCGGGGGAGAGAGCCCATGAGTCACAAGGTCCCGGGGAATCCGATCCGTTGGAGAACGGTCCTGCCCTTCATGGTCGTCGGGCTGAGCATGGGGTTCGGGGGTGCGGTGGCAGGACATGCCCAGGGGCCGGATGGGCCGCTGCCGGAAGCGGTATCCGGGGATACCCTCCGGCTTTCGCTGGATCAGGCCGTGGATCGGGCGCTGGAGGTGGGTGAGGAGGTGCGTCTGGTTCGCGAACGGATCCTGCAGGCCGAGGAGGAGATCACCCAGGTCCGCTCGGGAGCCTTCCCACAGGTGTCGACGAATCTGGCCTACACCCGCCAGATCCGCAGCATTTTCGACGATCTGGCCACGACTCCCGGGATGATGCCCGGGAACGGGACGGGAAATGGGGACGAGGAGAATCCGTTCGCGAATCTTCCCTTCGGTCGGCCCAATACCTGGGTCGCCAGTCTCTCCATCAACCAGACCCTCTACGCCCAGGGGCAGGTCACCATTGGTCTGGACATCGCCGAACGGGTCCGCACCCTCCTGGCCCGGGAGTTGGACGAGACGGAGGCGGAGGTCCGATCCGAGGTCCAGCAGGCCTACTTCCAGGCGGTCTTCTCCGATCGCCTGGTGGAGATCTCCACCGAGGCGTGGGAGCTGGCCGACCGGCAACTGGATGAGATCCGGTCCTTCCAGGAGCGGGGTTTGGCCTCCGAGTTCGACGTCCTCACCGCCCGGGTGGAGCGGGACAACCTTCGTCCGGGAATCGTGGAGGCCGAGAATGCCGTCCGGCTGGCCCGGCAGAACCTGAGGCGTCTGGTGAATCTGCCCCGTGACGGGGAGTTGGAGCTTACCACGGCACTGGAGGCGGAGCTGTCGGATGTGGACCGGGATGCCCTGGAGCGAGCCGTACTGGAACGCCCGGCGCTCATGGCCTCTGCCGAGCAGATCCGGATCCAGGAGGATCAGGTCCGCCTGGCTCGGGCCGGTTTTCGTCCCTCCGCCTCCGCCTTCGCCGACATCGGCTACCAGGCTTTCCCGAGCTCGGTCCTTCCCGGGAGCGACTGGCGGGAAGATTGGAATGTGGGCGTCCAGGTCTCGATCCCCGTGTTCACGGGATTTCGCCGCACGGCCGAGGTCGAGGCGGCTCGCTCCGAGGTCCGGACCGCCCAGCTCGAGCGGCAGCGGCTGGAGGAGGGCCTCCTCCTGGAGTTCGATGGGGCGCTGGCCGAATTCGACGCGGTACTGGCCGATGTGGAAGCTCGCCGGGGGACGGTGGAGCAAGCGGCCCGGGCGCTGGAGTTGGCGGAGCTCCGTTTCGCGGCGGGTTCGGCCACGGCACTGGAACTCTCAAACGCCCGGCTCAATCTGCAGCGGGCCCGTCTCAACGAGGCCGAAGGTCTTCTGGGGTACGTACAGGCCCTGAGTCGCCTGGAGCGAGTGGCAGGAGGAGAACTTCCTCTCCTGGCCACGCGCATCCGGGCATCGGGGAGTGACGATATGGATTCCGATCCGAGGGATGGGTAGCGATATGGCGCGCATGGGACGAACCGGTTGGACCCTTTCCATCCTCGGGCTGATCGTGGTCGTGGTGGTGGTGGTCCGGGTCTTTCAGCTTGCAGGCGACGAGGAACCCGATCCCACCGTGGACGAGATCCGGGAGCGGAGCGGGTTCGCCGTCCTGGTCGCGGAGGTGGATCGGGGTGATCTGGAGACGTGGCGTCGGTTCTCGGGCACGGTATTGGGTGATCGGGAGGCGGTGCTGCGTGCCCGGAGCGGCGATGAGATCCGGGAGATCCTGGTGGGGGTGGGCGACCGGGTGCGGACCGGCGACCTGGTGATCCGTCAGGCGGGTCAGGGGTCCGACGCCCGGATGCGCCAGGCCCGGGCCTCCGTCGAGCAGGCTCGGCGGAACGTGGATCGACTTCGACCGCTCTGGGAGGCCGGCGCCCTTTCGGATCAGGATTGGGAAGATGCCAACACCCGACTGGAAGTGGCTGAAGCCGACCTGGAGGCCACGGCCGAAACCCAGGACGGCCTGGCCCCTATCGCCGGGATCGTGTCGGAGGTGCCGGCGCGGGTGGGAAGCTTCCCACAGGTCGGGGACCCTCTGGTTCGGATCGTGGATGACGGCGCCTACCGGATCCCGCTGAGCGTGAGCGAAGGGCAGGCCCGGGAGATCGAGCGGGGGATGCAGGTGGAGGCCGTGGGGGTGGACACGCCGGGATCGGTGGACCGGGTGGCCATCCAGGCCGATCCCAGGACCCGCCTTGTGGAGGTGGAGACCCGTTTCCCCGGATCCGCCTCCCTCCGGCCCGGCACGCTGATCGGGGTCCGGATCCTGGTGGACTCCCGGGAAGACGTGATCCGGGTGCCGGATCAGGCCCTTCGGGACGGCGGCGTCTGGGTGGTCCGGGACGACGATACCGTCGAGTTCCGGGAGGTGGAGACGGGACTCCGCAATGACGAGCTGGTGGAGGTGACCAGCGGTCTGGAGGTGGGTGAGAAGGTGGTGGTGGAGGGGGCGTCCCTCCTCTCGGACGGTGCCCGCGTTCAGGTGGTGGACTGATGGTCTTCCGATTCCTTCCCCGGCTGGCGGTGCGCCGGCCGGTTCTGGCGACGATGCTGGTCATCGTCTTCGCGGTACTGGGACTCTTCTCGTTCACCAACCTCCGGGTGGAGCTCTACCCGGATGTGGAGTTCCCGGTGGTGAGCGTGACCACCGCCTATCCCGGGGCCGGACCCGAGGAGGTCGAGGTTCAGGTCACGGAACCCATCGAGGACGCGGTCTCCAACATCGCAAACCTGGAAGACCTCACATCGTTTTCCAGGGACAACGTCTCCATCGTCATCATGCAGTTCGATCTGGATGTGGACGCGGACCTGGCGGCCATCGATGTGAAGGACCAGGTGGACGCCATCCGGGCCCAGCTTCCCGACGGGGCGGAGCCCCCGGTGGTGCAGAAGTTCGACATCGATGCCTTCCCGGTCCTGAATGTGGCTCTCTCCGGACTCCAGGGGGCGGACCTCCTCTTCGACCTGGCCGACGACCAGATAAGGGAGCGCCTCTCCCGGGTGGAGGGCGTGGCGGACATCAGCGTCGTGGGGGGCCGGGTTCGGGAGGTGGAGGTCCTGGTGGATCCGGATCGTCTCGACGCCTTCGACCTGACACTCCAGGAGGTGGTGGAGCTGATCCGGGCCGAGAATGTCTCGGTGCCGGCGGGGAGCCTCCGGAATCCACGGACCCAGACGTCGATTCGGGTGGTGGGGGAGTACCGGGCCGTCCGGGAGCTGGAGGAGCTGCGGCTCTTCGTGGCCGACGACGAGGTGGTCACACTGGGTGAACTGGCCACCATCCGGGACGGGTACGGGGATCGGGAGCAGCTTGCTCGGGCCCAGGGTCAGGAGGCCGTCTCCATCTCGGTACAGCGCCAGACCGACGCCAACACCGTGAACACGGTGCGGCTCATCCGGGAGGAATTGGACGCCATCCGGGACGAACTCCTCCCGGCGGGAGCCGAATTGGTGGTGATCCAGGATGGGAGTGTGTTCATCAACGACGCCGTCTGGGATGTGCAGGTCTCCATCCTCTTCGGAATCCTCCTGACGACGCTGGTCCTCTTCCTCTTCCTCCACTCCTGGCGGGGGACGCTCATCGCTGCGGTGGCCATGCCCGTCACCATCGTCTCCACCTTCCTCCTCCTGGACCTGGCGGGCTTCTCCCTCAACGTCATGACACTCCTGGCGCTGGGGGTCACGGTGGGAATCCTGGTGACCAACACCATCGTGGTGCTGGAGAACATCTACCGGTACCTGGACCAGGGGAAGACGCCGGAGGAGGCGGCGGAGGAGGGGACGGCGGAGATCGGGATCGCCGTTGCGGCATCGGCCCTCACCAATGTGGTGGTGTTCAGCCCCATCGCCTTCATGGAGGGGATCCTGGGCCAGTTCTTCTACGCCTTCGGCCTCACGGTGGTGTTCGCCACTCTCTTCTCTCTTCTCATTTCCTTCATTCTGCCCCCGCTCCTCGGCGCCCGGATCCTGCGCCGCAATGAGTCGGAGAGGAGCCGGGACACATGGCTCCGACCCCTGTGGGACCGGTGGGACGCCGGGTACGCAGGACTCCTGGACGCCTACCGATCCGGGCTGGGCTGGGCGCTGAACCGTCCCCGGAACGGCTGGGCCGTAATCGGCGCCGTCGTGGTGTTCTTCGCGGGATCCCTGGGACTCTCCTCGCAGTTCATCGGAGGCGAGTTCCTGCCGCAGCCCGACGAGGGGGTCATCCAGATCGAGCTGGAGCTTCCCTCCGATGTGAGCCTGGAACGTACCGAGGCGTTGGTGATCCGGGCCGAGGATCTACTGGCCGACCTGGACGACGTGGAATCCATCCTCAGTACCGTGGCCGGGGGGAGCGGCTTCCTGGCCGTGGCCGAGGCCACGAACCGGGCTGAGGTGCTGGTGACGCTGGACGCCGATCGGACCCGCTCCACACAGGAGGGGATGCGGGAGATCCGGCCCCTCATGGCGCTGCTTCCGGACACGGAGGTGACGGTGCAGATGGGCGGCGGTGCCGGCGGCCCCGGGGCGGGAGCACCCATCCAGGTCCAGATTTCGGGGCCGGCCGAGGGGCTGGAAGAGGTGACCGAGCAGGTGACGGGGTGGGTCCGGGAGGTGGATGGGCTCACCGATGTCCGGAACACCATCGATCAACCCCGGGACGAGTTGGTCTTCCGGCCCGATCGGGCCGCCCTTGGCGATCTCGGCCTCACCGTGGGTCAGGTGGGGAATCTGGTTCGGATCGCCGTGCAGGGAGAGGTGGCCGGGGTCTACCGTGAGGCCGGCGACGAGGTGGACATCCGGGTCCGCTTCCCGGAGAGCGAGCGGCGGCGCGCCGAGCAGGTGGGACGGCTCCAGATTCCGGTGGACGGCGCCCGCGTGCCGCTCTCCGCCCTGGGGACGCTGGAGTTGGAGGCGACGGTGCCCGCCATCCGAAGAGAAGACCGCCAGCGGGCCTACGATGTGGAGGCCGAGATCGCCGCCGGGACCCTCACCGACCGGGTAGCGGCCGTTGAGGAGCGCCTTTCCGCCGAGTCCCTCCCGCCGGGGTACAGTTGGTCCATCGGCGGAGAATTCGAGGACTTCGAGGAGGCGCTGGGCGAGATCCTCAGGGCCCTCATCCTGGCCATCATCCTGACGTACATCGTCCTGGCCATGATCCTCGAGTCGTTCGTGCATCCCGTCACGATCATGCTCACCCTGCCACTTGGAGGGGCCGGCGCGGCATTGGCCCTCATGCTGACGGAGACGCCTCTCAACATCTTCGGGATGATGGCCATCGTCATGCTGGTGGGGATCGTGGTGAACAACGCCATCCTCATCCTGGACTACACCCGGCAGCTCATGGACCGTGGAGCCTCGGCGGTGGATGCCCTCCTGGAGGCCGGACCGGTCCGTCTGCGCCCCATTCTCATGAGCAATGTCGCCATTGCGGTGGCGCTCCTTCCCCAGGCCCTGGGGAGTGGGGCCGGCGCGGCCTTTCGGATTCCCATGGCCGTGGTGACCATTGGGGGGGCCGTGGTGGCCGCCGTCTTCCCCCTCTTCCTCATCCCCGTGATCTACCTGAAGGTGGAAGCGCTCCTGGCTTCGCTTCAGGCCCGAACCGCCGGGATCCGGGAGCGGATCACGGGAGAAGGGGCGACGGCCGAGCCTTCCGGTTGAACAAACGTTTCCTACCTGCCGATACTCAATGCAATGGTGGAGGGACATGTGGGATTCTTCCACCCACGCCGGGGTCGCCCCCCGGCCTGCCCCCGGTCCACGCGAGGGGGTGCACCGGATCCCACCTGATGCCGCTCCTATGGACGTTCTGGTCGTCGACGACGACGCATTGGCGCTGGAAGCTCTGACGGCTCATCTCAGGCACTGGGGACACAAAGTCCTGTCCTTTCACGATGCGGAGTCGGCCTGCAACGCGTTGGAGCCCGGTTCCAATGTGCGAATGGCCATCCTGGACTGGATGCTGCCGGGCATGAGTGGGATCGAGCTGTGCCAACGGATCCGGGACAAGGAGGGGCCCTACGTCTATACCCTCCTCCTCACCGGCCGGAGTGAGCGCGGGGATCTGCTGGCGGGGTTCGAGGCCGGGGCCGACGACTACCTCACCAAGCCCTACGACTGGGACGAGCTGCGGGTTCGGGTCCGGGCCGGTGAGCGAATCGTCCGTCTCCAGAATGAACTCATCTCGGCCAGGGAAGCCCTTCGAACCCAGGCCATGCAGGATCCTCTCACGAAGATCCTGAACCATGGCGCCATCGTCGAAGCGCTGAATGCCGAGATCGATCGAGCGGAGCGGGAGAGCCACCCCCTGGCGCTCATCCTCCTGGACATCGACCACTTCAAGGATGTGAACGATACCTTCGGGCATCTGGTGGGCGATGAGGTCCTGCGGGAGGTGTCACGCCGACTCCGGAACTGCCTCCGATCCTATGATTCGCTCGGTCGATACGGGGGCGAGGAGTTTCTGGTTGTTCTCCCCAATATCCAGAGGAACCAGGCCGTGACGCTGGCCCAGCGGATCCGCCGGACCATCGCGAGCAAGCCCGTTCGGGTCGGGGATGCCTCGGTGCCCGTGACGCTCAGCCAGGGGATCGCCAGTTGGGACCGGCCCCGGAAGAGTCCGTCCGACCCCCTCATCCGAGCAGCCGATCGGGCTCTCTATGCGGCCAAGGCCGGGGGCAGGGATGCAGTTCGCCTCGTCCGTTTCGAGTTCATCGACTCGGATTCCCAGGAGGTGGAGGTCCCCTCCATCATCGCGCCGGATGCTCCAGGGGGTGAGGATGAGCTCGACCCGGCTTCCGAAACAGCGTGACCCCTTGCGGTAGGAAGGTGGCTTCCCACCCGAAGCGGGTCGCCATCCAGGCCAGGGTCCGCTTCGAGAAGAAACAGACGTGGGTCGGATCCCGGAGGTAGTACCAGTTGGACAACTGCAGGTCCGGGGGCGGCGGCTGGGTCATGAGACCGAGCCATCCGCCTTCGCGCAGAAGCCGGTTGAGCCGTCGGAACTCCCTCCCCGGCCGGTGGAAGTGCTCCGCCGTCTCCGTGCAGGTAATGAAGTCGTACCGGCGCCGCAGTACCTCCCGATCCGGGTGGTAGAACGGGTCCCAGACCGCGGTGGGGAAGCCCGCCTCCTCCAGCATGGCCTGAAGGGCCGGGCCCGGTCCGGCGCCGTAGTCCAGTCCCTCCTGACCGGGTCGAAGGTGGGGCAGAAGGGGGTCGGCCAGTCGCCCCAGGAATGCCCGATAGCGGGGGTCACCGGGATCGTTGTCGTGGGTGTCATACCGGCTCCGCTCCTCGTCCGGATCCGGCCGTTCCGCCGGTGGGACGAAGAGCAGCCGACACCGGGGGCAACGGAGGAGGGGGCGGAACGTGGCGACCTTCAGCGGCACCGGTCCGGGAGAGCCACACAGCGGACAGGGCCGGTGTGTCCCATGGGTCCTGCCCGGGGGAACCTGCGGACTGGCGGGTGGGGTCGGCATGACGGGGAGTGTGAGTCCTTGCAGTTAAGTCCGGAATCCGTGCGGATGTTCGCCCACTGGTTGCGAATCCTTCCGCATGGTGCGCATATTTTTCCCACCTCGCCACGGGGCAGGATCCCTCCTCAGTTCCCCGGGTCGCGGTTTCCGTTCCCCCTTCACCATGGACGCCGCCATGCTCCGGACCGCCTCCCTCGTCGCTCTTTCAGCCACTGCGGTGGCTCTTCTGGCCCTACCGCTCACTTCGGGGAGTCCCGGGGAAGGGGCGTGGTTCAGTTCTTCAATGGTCACGCTCAGCGCCCAGGAGACGGGAGAGGCGCATTCCCGGGATCTGTCCCTCCACCTCCGTCCGGCGGCTCTGGAGGCGGAGATGGTTGGGCCGGATCCCATCCTCCTGACGCCGGACAGCCGGATTCGCCGGGTGGTGGGTGAGCGGATGGATCGGGATCTGGGCGCCATGGCACACTTTCGTCCAGGCTATGCGTTCTGGCGGCACATCTTCACCATTCCGGACGGCTCCGTGGTCTTCGGGAGCGGACGGGATGGGCGGATCCTGGCCGTGTTCCCGGTGCAGGGAGACTGGCACCGCACCGGTCGATGGGAGGAGCCGGCGCTGGCCCGCTCCCTGGACGGACATCGGCTGGAGGGGCGACTCGGGGCTCGGCGGGACCAGGTGGCGGAGATCCTGCAGGCTCAGTTGGGTGAACCGGTGATCCACAACGCCACCCGGGGGCGCTTCCTCCTTCCCAATGCCCGTCGCTACGGGAGCTTCATCGCGGAGTGGGGTGAGATCTACCAGCGCTTCGGGGTTCCGGCCGAGGTGGGGCTGGCGCAGGCGATCCTTGAGTCGGGTCTGAACGGTACGATCCGGTCCGAGGCCCGGGCCATGGGCTTCTGCCAGTGGCTCCCCGGAAACTGGGACCGCATGAAGCGCCTCTCGCCCCACGAGATCGAGGGGCACAACCAGACCACCCAGGCCGCCTACTGCGCCGCCTACCTGACGGTGCTGGCCACCAAGTTCGGGAGCTTCATCCCGGCGCTGTCGGAGCACCACGCCGGAGGGACGAATGTGGGCCGCACCATCATCAAGGGGGAGCGCCTCGGCGGGGACGACATCCGGGAACGGTATCTCGTGGGGGCGGACTTCGCCCGGGATGTCCGGGCCATTTCAAACCAGCGCTTCCGGCCCCTGGTCCGGAGCTATGGTCCCCGCTCCTTCCTCTATTCGGAGATGGTCTTCGGGAACACCTTCAACGTGGTGGATCTCCGGGAGTCCATCCACCAGGAGCGGATCCACGCCATGCGCGCCGTTCGGTCCATCTCCATTGAGGAGGTGGCACAGCGGACCGGCCTCTCCCTGGATGAGATCCGTCGCTATAATCCGGCCTTGATCCGCCGCGTCCCCACCGGCGCCGCGCTCTACCTCCCGGTCCACGTCGCCGAGTTCGGGCCGGACGTGGCCTTCTGGCATCGGCCGGCGGATGAGGGGTTTGCGGCCGTTCTGGCTGATTTCCTGCAATTGGAGGCGGACCCGGAGGTCTGGGAGGACCCGTCCTTCGGCCCGGTTCTCCGGGAATTCCGCGAGCGGTTCCGGGCAACCCGGTCCGAGGAGGGTACCGTGATGGCCACGGTCCTGGGGTACGTGGCCGGTGAGATGCACACGGGTCGCCGGGCCGAGATCCTGCGGGAATTCCGCAGCGACCCTGCCATCGAGCGGCTGGTCCAGGAGGGGATTCGCGCCCGGAACGGCCGGCAGGGGATCGGTGGTCTCACCGGCGCCACGCGCTGAGGCACCCAGCCGCGCTCACCCGTGACCTGGGTGGGGAGCGCAGCACCCCCTCATCGGGGTTCGTCAGAACGAGACGAGGCGCGTGACCTTGAGGCTGAGCGCCCGTTCCATCGTGGTTCCCGATGCCATGTGGCGACGCTCGGTCCACACCACGAAGAGGTCGCTGAGTGGTGC